>JAHKLG010000110.1 GCA_029856625.1 Candidatus Njordarchaeota archaeon
ATTATGAGAAGAATAGCGTTTAATAAGCCCGTGCCAGGTTTCTATATTTATAACCCATTCTATATACCAACGGATTCCAGAATAGGAGATAAAATCCCTTACGGATTCTATAATGAAACAATGAGAAAAGGCCTGATAATTAATGGAAGCGTAATTGGTGAAGAGACAATTAGTATTCCAGAAGGAACATTCAATACCTGGCTAGTCAGAATTTCTGAGGAGGAGGTACTTAAAGCAATAGAGTACTTCACAGGGGAAGAGATTGAATTGCCAGAGGAAGTAAATTTCAGCCTAGACCTATTTTATGAGAAACAATCTGGCTGGTTACTTAAAGGTATTTCAATAGCCCATGGCAGTGGAATTGAAGAAGATGAGAACGTTACTATCACAGTAGATATTAGCGGAGAATTAGAGCTTGAGAACTCTGGTACAGTGATGATTGGTGGAAAAACTTTCTTTGACAAAATGATTGGGGCACCACCATACACAACAATCGCTATTGAGAGCCTAGTAATAGTAGGAGTCTTAATTTATGTAGTTAGGAGGAGGTATTAAGGATGACTAAGAAAAGTTTTCTGGCTGGTTGGGCAGTAGCCCTAATAGTAGGGATTCCCCTAGCAACGGTAAACGAGATTATAGGATTAATCATCGGAGTAGCCATTGGGTCACTACTAGCAGCATCAAAGAAGGGAGGGGGAGCGATAGGATTCCTAACAGCACCCTGGATATATCTCTCACCATACATAGTCCCACTAATGATCAACTATCTGAGAGGAAATGTACCATTGTTAAACCTACTATTACTGATTGGTTACGGATTACTAGATATCGTAGTAATCATATTCACAATAGTGGCAATAATACTAGGTGTAATATTCGGATATATAGGGTTAAGAATAGCAAAGAAGAGCTAAGGAATAAGCTAATAAAGCATAATGCATAACCTCTACTTTTTTCTCCCTTTATTTCTGATCTTTGACAAATGATGTATTGTGAACTTTATTCTGATATACGCGGATGATCACAATCTCCAACTACTATGAAACTAGGATTAAGCTTAATGCTTTCTCAGCTTTTCATTCCTAAATTATTCTCTTAGAATTTGTTATAGGGAGTATCTCCATAAAGTCAATGGTGCTGGCTCGTGGGGGAATGGATCGGGATTCTGGCCTTTTTCAAGAACCTTTAGTAAAGAACTGATCGGTTTTGCTCCAGTAACTACTGTTATCATTATAGCTGCTAACCCAGCATATTTACCCCAACGCTTTCTTGCGAACTCTTCCACTTCCTTAATGGACCATTTCTCTTCTCTTGCATAGACTCGGGGAATAAGCGTTGAGAACCATCTATCAACTGGGAACTCCCTATAATCTCTCTTACCAAGTATCTTAGCTAACCTAGCGGAATATTGACCAATACCTTTTATCTCGATTAGTTCTGGTTCGTTATTCCTAATAAATGCTTTAGCAGCGTTAAGAAATATCTTATCTCGATACCCAACGCCGCATTGCCTTAATAGAGAGGGTTTCTCAATTATCTTCTTAGGGGATGGGAAAGTGTAGAAAATTAATTCGCTGTCAGGAATTCTTAATTCTTCACCAAGAATCTCTCTAATTCTCATTAACATCCTCCACCCCTGACGAAAACTAGCATTTTGCTGACAAATGCTGATGAGTAATCCCTCCCAAAGACCTTGGACAGCCCTCATATGTATACCATAGAGCTCCTTAGATAGTATTCCAAGTAGCGGATCATTAGCGCATAAGCTGTAAAACTCTCTTAAGTCCTCGTTAAAACCCATTATGAATGCAGTATCTCTCAAAGCCCTCTCTATTAAATCAGAAGAAGATTTCGTTGCATAGATGTCAATGAGAATCAATTTATCCTCAGAACGTGCTCTAGATACTGCATAGTCTTCATCATAATTTAGAATAACGTAGGCATATGTACCATCGAACTCAAACCGTGTAGAGTAAAAGGAGGCTGTTAGATAAAAATTATAGGGATGGCTAAGCTTAATGTTAGTAGAATAAACCTTACTCAGCAGCATTGGGACTCACACATATAATCTTAAAAGGTAATAGAAAAAGTAGATAAAATTGTTCTAATGTCTCTTTTCCAAGAGCTTTTTTATCGCGAAGAGTACTATCCAGATGGAACCAGTTAGAGAGGATAGAAACTCCGGTATTGCTACTCCAGTCACACCGAATATGCCCCAAGGCAAGCTCCATATTACCGCACAGAGAATAAAGACGATGACTCCATAAATCCCAAGCACCAAATCCTCCCTCTTAATAATATCCACAGTACTAATAATTAGCATCCCAAGTGGGAAAGTGATGAAGAAAGCCACAGAGACATAGTAATGGATTTTACCAGCCGTTTCTGGGAACACTCCAATAAGCGTTAAAGAAATAGCACTTAAAAGGAGGATAAACGCTCCTATCTTTCTCACTAGATACTGAAAATCCGTTAATACTTGTATAGCGAATATTAAGAGAAGAATCCCTGCGATTATCAAGCCACTATTAAAAACTACATTAGCACCATATCTTATACCTAATGGTCCGCCTAGATCGCTTAAAGCATTATGATACCAGCTAAATTCCCGTGTTATGCTTATCGCCATGAAGATAAGAGCATAAGCAATAATCGGTGTTAATAAGCCACAGAGATACGGAATATCCCTGAGATCGAGCTTCATAATATTATCCCCTTGAAGAATACGCTTAATTGGTCGAATATCACCAATAATAAACTTTTTATATATTTTCCAAATTTTTTGAAATTCACTTCCCATGCCGTGTTCTCCCAAGAGAACGCGGCCTTGGGGCGCATAGAGCAAGGCTGAGAATATTGACTAGGAAATATCCATGTAAATTACTTGCCATACTGATACTCGTAAGCATTGTAGCTCTAGCCCCAATAGTAGCGATGCCAATCACTCCTAAAAATACTCCGAAGTTTGCAGAGATGCTGGAGGATAAGACTACTTTCTCCAGTAATATAGAAGTATATGATATTATAATCAATGAAGCTAATGTGACGCGCGATGTTCAAATATACGGATCAGCTAGAGTACTAATAAATAATTCAGTGATTAATGGAGACTTATCAATTAGAGGCTATACCACGACAGTGATAATAAATACTGTGATAAAGGGGCACCTAAGTATAGGGTCTCAAGCAATCGTCGTTTTAGATAATGTCACCGCTGGGGAAGTCTTTTGTGAACAAAATACAATCGTCAATATGACTAATCTCGTCGCGGATTATATCGAAGTATCATCAAAGGGTTTCAAGGCCGAGAATGTGACCATAAGCTACGAATTTTGGATAGAGACCTATGAAATAGTACCACAATACATCATATTAAGGAATATTTACTCACCACAAGTCTATCTCAGTATAGGATTATCTATTCATGCCGAGGATAGAGTAGACCTATTAGTTCTCGATAACGTTGCTAACCTCTCATCAGTAGATTTTATTCTCGTTAGGGAGCTAGAGATACTAAGAATGAACATCTCTAATCTCTATATTGATGTCGAGGCTCATGCCTATATACGGGATTCTTTCCTTGGAGAAGCCTATATAAGTGGAAAAGGAGCAGTGGATATAGATAACGTAACGGTAACTAGTTCCTTAAACATTGGTCAGGAAACATTCCCCTATAGTGATTTAACCGTTAACATCTACAATTCCGATATATCCTCCCTCCTAGTAAGAGATTTTGGAAACATAAGTGTTAGATCATCCCATATAAGCTATTTAGAAGACCTATACTATTACAGGAGCACAAGCGTCACTGTAAACGAGGCAGGAATTATTCCAGAACCTACCGATAATTATTACGTTAATCTTGACGCGTCAACAACCTACGACAATAGAAACATCACTGGGATAATCGTTGAGGATGGAGAATTATTCATAGAAAATGTTAATGGGGACGTTCTAGGCCTCGCTAAATATGGAGCTTTACGCTCAAGTGTCATTTTAAGAAACGTATCATCAATACTGATAGGACTCAAAGACTCGGACTTAATTATTAATGATACATCCCTTAATGATGTAGACGTTGCAAGCATAAGGGGTAGTTTATCAATAATTCCATACGCTATAGATAACCATAACATAGAGATAATAGACTCGAATCTAACAGATACGAACATATACGGTTACTCATCAACAATCTATCTTGATGGGACTAACGCAAGTGTAGGGTGTGGAATAGCTGTAATCCTAGGTACAATAATTATTAATGACTCACTAGTTGACTATGTCACGGCTTTTCAAAGCATCCTTGAAATAGCCTCCACTACTGTGAATGGGATAGAGACGTATAATGCGACCTTAGGTATAATAAATCTTAATGCATTCCAAGCGGAACTAAGGAATTCAAATGGTACAATAACAAGCAGCATGATTCATGAACTAACACTATATCAAGAAAACGGTGTACTTAATATAGAATCAACGAACATAACCAATCTATTCGCAATACGTATTAATGTGACTGGTAATAAGCACTTAGAAATAGAAAATTCTAGATTGGTTAGCGGAGCAGATAGCATAGAAGTGAAGGGTGCTGTTTTAGTAAATTCAAACATAACATATGTGTACTTTGATGAGCTTTACATAGAAGACGCAAGTGCACTAATCAACAATACTTACATGAGCGCGTACGCATCAATAAGAGCTATTAATTCTGAAGTCACCATTATTGGTTCTTCATCACCAGACATTTATGGTTCAGTGGATTGGGAATTCGAGAACGTATTATTGAATGTAACAGATTCTTATCTCCCAAATGTAAGACTAAAGCTAAATGATTCTGAGGCCATTTTAACAAGGTCTGGAGTCTATGGAATATTAGCATTTTCTAGTAAAATAACCATGAATGAATCAGATATCTACTTCATAGCATATTACTACTGGCCACCGATTTATGCATCAGGAATAGCAGAGCTTTATAAGAGCATCATCATAATGGAGAATTCGGGCAAAGTCTTCAATGGGAGTGGAGGAACAATTATCTTAATGGATAATTCCTCAGCAACCATCTATAATTCATCTATATATAGTATTACTATAGGGAGAGAATCACATGCCGAATTAAACGATACTGAAGTAGTAATGAAT
>JAHKLG010000111.1 GCA_029856625.1 Candidatus Njordarchaeota archaeon
AGGCTCTGTTTCATTCGAATCATAGGGAGCAAACGCCTCCTTCATATGAGGCGCTACTCCATCCATAATCGGAGCTGGAAGAACTTTAACGCCTAGCCTAGGAACCTCTGCAAACTTTGGAACACAGTTATTACCCGCAAAAATCGCCTCGCTCAAGTCCTTACCAATTTTTCTCCTATCAACATCAAAAGCAGCAACGAACTCTATGTCCCTTACGTGGTAACCACCGAAATTCACATGCATTAACCCAGGAATAAACTCGTCATCCTTAGCATCTCTGTAATAGAAAACGCCTTGTACAAGCGCAGACGCGCAGTTCCCTACACCAGCAATAGCTACCCTAATCTTACCACCCATATTCCTCACCTTTAATAAAACGTATTCAATTAAATTTTTTGCAGGTAGCGAAAGCGAGTAAGCCCGATAACAAGTTTTATTCTTGAGCAAGAGTTAAGCGTATGAGTAATTCATCAAATTTTATTAATTGGATGCTAGATGGTCTTACTATTTGAAGGAACAATTACTTATATTAAAGTATATCTAAGAATTCTACCAAGTAATCTTTCCTAGAGAATGAAATTATATTTGTAACTTTCGTATATATATCTTAGATTGTATTTCAAATTTATATATTATCAATATTTCTGGAGCAACTATTTATCCAATACATGATGATCTAGTACTACACAGGTAAACTCTCCTGTAAATACTTTTTCCTTGTTCCTGTACACATTAACCTCTACCTGATAATACTTATCTTTCACATTTGCTACTTCAGCTATTGCTGTTAAAACATCCCCCACCTTAACTGGTTTTACGAATTTTACGTTTGCTTTGTAAAGAACTACGTATGGATGGTTCACCGCTAGCATTGCTGCGTAATCGGCTAGGCCAAAGGTAAATCCTCCGTGAACCAATCCCTTATCATCTACTTTCATTATATCAGTTGTTTTTAGGCGGACTACAGCACGCTTACCATCTATTATTTCGACTGGTTCTCCTACAAGTTCCCTTGATATTTTATTATGCGTTTTAGGAACTCCTTTAACCATGTATTATCGACCTCATATAAGGAAAACTTACCATTACTCAATTTAGCGTATATTAAAAATTTTGGGGGAGGAGAATTGACGTATATCCTCATAGGCATTATTGGGGATTCTGAGACGGATAATTATGAGGAACTAGAATTTGCTGAGAAATTAGGGGAAGAATTGGCTAAGAGGGGGTATGCTATAATTTGCGGTGGGAGAGGTGGAGTAATGGAGGCAGTTGCTAAGGGAGCAAAGAAATATGGGGGATTGACGATTGGCATCCTTCCAGGATTTGATAAAAGTGAGGCAAATCCATACATAGATGTTGTAATTCCTACGGGGTTAGGATGGGCAAGAAACTCCATCGTAGCGTTAGCAGCTGATATTATTGTGGCAATAGGGGGTAAAAGCGGCACATTAAGCGAAATTGCTTATGCTTGGATGTATGGTAAGAAAATCATAGCAGTTAAGAATTTTGGTGGCTGGGCCCAAAAATTAGCTGGGTCTAGAATTGATGAAAGACGTGATGACTTTATACTTCCTGCTACTACTGTTAAGGAAGTAATTAGTTATATTAGCTCATTCCTTAACAAGACTAAAAAGGACTCCTAAACACCAAGAATTAATAATATTTCCTAAGCTATAGAATAAGGCTTTGGAGTCTCTCATGAGCGGTATTTTTGATGAAAGAATGATGTATTTCCTCGACACAAATAATCTGAAATCCTTGAAAGAGATGATTAAACGAGAGCCAAGTAGCTTAGTGCGATTATACTTTCTCCTAGGCAGAGGAAAATATGAAGCTAAAGTCCTAGAGTTCCTAAAAATGTTTGCTAATGATTCTCCCGAAATATTACTCGATGTTGCTAAAAAATACCTTAAAGATAACAGCCCAATTCTCCGATTTGGAGCTACTATATCGATCGAATTCATAGCTAGGCAGAGAGCAGAACTTGTGATAAGATTAAAGGATGTCCTCTTAGAACTACTATCTGACAGTTATGATGAGATAAGAACAAGTGCTCTTTATACCCTCTTATACATCGCCACCAAGAACCCTGAAGTATTACATGCAGATTATGATAAATTCTCTAGTCTGCTTAGCGATAAAGAAGAAATGATAAGACTAGGCGCGCTTAGATTGCTATACCTATTGGGCAAGCATACCGAGTCTCACTTAAACGAGACTCTCCAGTATCTTCTTAGGGGTTTAAATGATGAAAGTGAAACCATTCGTGCTATCTCAGTAGAGTGGTTATCAGAACTTATTAGGGAGAAAATAGAGCAGTTAGAGATAGGGGATAAAGAAATATCCTTCCTAGTCGAAAAATTAGCTGCATTAAAAGGACATAGAGCCAAGCTATTTGCGATATTAAACCTCTTAGCTAAAAAGTATGATAGTCATTTCGTAAAACTAAGTAATAAACTGCTTGGTATGTTGAAAGAAAAGGATGATGAATTAAGAGCTAGTGTCGCTGTTCTCATAGGTGCTCTAGGAGAAAAACATCCTCAGGAATTCATTGGTGCAATACCTGTTCTGCTAGACATGATTAAAGAAAACAAGCCAGTACTCGTCGCGGCTGCCCTGACGGGAATAGGGAGTTTAAGTATTTACTCCCCGGAATCCTTTTTGAAGGAAATAAACCTCCTCAAAGAATTTCTTAAATCTGATGATGATTTTATTAGGTTAGGTGCTTTGATCACAATAAAGAATATTGCGAAAAAATATCCTAATGCAGTCAAAGATACGATCGCTGATCTCATAGCATTAGTAAGTGATAAGAACCCTGAAATTTCGTTTGAAGCTTTGATGGCGATTAAGAATCTAGTATCTGACGATCCCAGCATTCTCAAAAATCGAGTAGGCGACTTGATGAAGAATTTTCATTACTTAGATGATGCTTGTAAGGCGGGGATACTATGGATCTTAGAGAGGGTTTCCCAGAAAGAACCTGAAGACGTTCTGCCATTTTTTGATACTTTAAAAGAATATCTCACTCACCCTAACGATTACTTGAGATCAGGTGCCGTTTGGGTAATAGCTAATATTATTGAAAGAAGGGATCCTCTAGACCTCCAACTCGTTCAGAAAATGCATAGTCTAATAAGGGATCCAGATGAATATGTCCGAGCTGGCGCAATTCTGGCTCTAGCGAGCTCTCTTAAAAGAATTGAATCAGAGAAATTAATTGAGAAAATCGTTCTTGATATCCTTAACTCGCTTAAAGATAAAAGTGGGATGGTACAAGCTTCTGCTCTTAAGGGATTAACTATCTGTTTCGATAAAGCACACGTAGTGTTCTGGGATAAGATAAAGGATATAGTGGTTAAGTTGAGAAGTGATAATAGAGCAGTAAAGATCGCGGCTCTACAACTATTAGAGCGCATTATTGAGAAAGATTTTAGAGCTGTTTCTCATGAAATAGATACCTTGGTGGATCTTCTAATGGAACCAGATGATCTCATCCGCGATATGGCTGCTAAACTTATTGAGAAGCTACGTAGAAAAATTTCTAAGAACCCGATTGAAGCTAATTAAGAGCTGATTTCTGTAGAGGGATATGGACCTTGAAGTGGTGGACTGAGGAATTATTCATTGAAAAGGCCGATTTATTTCTCCGACCAATGGAGCATAGGTGGAAAATAGCTCTTGAAGAGGCAAAATGGTTAAGCAGGATACTTGAGAGTCATGACATATACGAGGGAAAAATCCTTGATTTGATGTGCGGAAATGGTAGAATTGCTGTATTTCTCGCAAAAAGAGGATATGAAGTGGTAGGATTAGATTTCTCCCCTAGGTATATAAGCGATGCCAGAAGAAAAGCTGAAAAATTTGATGTCTCAGATTTAACAAAATTCGTGGTTGGTGATGTCAGAGATCTAAAAAAGTATGTTAGCGGATACGGGCCTTTTGACGCAATCATTAATATCTGGTCATCCATTGGATATTATAGCCGAGAGGTCGATGAGAAAATGTTCCGTGATGCTCGTGACCTAATAAAACCCGACGGCGTATTAATAATAGCTGATACCATTTCTAAGGAACACTTTTTAGCCACGTATTCACCTGAATACTGTGTTGAGTTCGAAGATACTTTAATTCTTCACCGCATAGAATATGATCCATTAACAGCTAAGATAAAAGATCTGTGGCGGTTTTATACAAAGGAAAAGCAAAACTGGCGTTTCTTAGGATCTGTCTGGGTGCAAGTGAAGTTGTATAGCTTAAGTGAGCTAAATGAATTACTCCAAGAAACTGGGTGGATAGTAAAGGATGCTTATGATTCCCTCATAGGATTAACTGAATTAAGACCTACTAGTCCGATAAACTTTGTCGCAATACCAAAGGAAACATGACCTTAAATTCCCTCAGGCGCCTAATTTTTCTATGCTTTTAAGCGCTTCGAGAAAATCTTTCTCGGAGACAATTTTCTTCCCGGACAAGGATTTTGATATATTCTCAAGAATCTTTGCAACAAGCTTTTCATCACTATCTTCAAATATCTCTGCACATAATTGATTTTCTAATTCTCTCTCATGCGGCTTTGTTATCACCTGAGAAATTATTATTTTTGTGCCTTTTATTAACATCATTGGGGATGTCTTAGAGAGAAGAGATATATCGGTAATATATTTTGACTCTTCTAGAAGAAGACAAATTAGCTCTGAGAAATCTATGAAGTATTTTAGCTCTGGCCCCTCCTCTTCATTAAACTCGATATAAAAAATGTTCTTTATTCCTTGACCTATAAGCTTCTCCCTCAGATTTCTGCCTATCTTGATTAGCTTTCCTTTTAAAGAAAGTTTCTTTCCCTCTGCACATATGGTACTAATTCTCGCGAATTCTCTATACCATTTTGCCTCAGGATTTAATCTATACACCTTCCTTTTTCTATACCAGTACTCCTCTAAAATACCAGCTCTGACAGCTTCGTTAGTTAATTTAATAGCAGTTTCCTTAGGAATTCTTGCATATTCAACAATATTCTCTAAGGTGAAAATACGCATACTCATAGCTAACTGAATGAAAGAAAGAACATTGATTAATGAGA
>JAHKLG010000112.1 GCA_029856625.1 Candidatus Njordarchaeota archaeon
ATTCCAAGAGGACATCACAAACCGATCTTTAATAAATATTTTGGTTCTTAGTTTGATCCATGGGCTGTTTCTAGTTAGTTAGATTTAGATAGTTTTTCCTAGCCACGGCTAGGAAGAGCAGAAGATGGGAGCAGATGGAAGCAGAACCCAAATCATCAACACACCAAAAAACTTCACTAAGTTGTTTATGCTGGTGCTTTATAAAGCCTTGGCCATTTTATCGATTGTTGCCTGAATTACTTTCTTCAAGTTTTCTGGTATTCCTTTTATTTCAACATTCATGAATCCGCGTACTAGGAATGATTCAGCTTCTTCTCTTGTGAATCCTCGAGCCATGAGGTATAATATCTCATCTTCAGCAATTTTTCCTATCGAAGCTTCATGTGTGAGCTCTACATCAGAATGGGAAGCTTCGAGTTCCGGTATCGTAATTATCTTAGCACTATTCGATAATAATAGTCCCATGCATTCTAGATGGCCCTTTATACCTGGAGCTTTGCCAATTAGCCGTCCTCTAGCCACTCCTACGGCATTATCCTTTGCTACGATTCTGGAAATGATCTCTCCAGCGGTGTTAGGGGCTTCGAAAATTATTTCGTTTCCTAGGTCTATATTAGATGATTTTGATGTTACGATGATTGATGAGAGATGGGCTTTAGCATTTTCTCCTATTAATTTGACCGTGGGATATGATTGTAGAGATTTAACGGGGGTCATATTAATGTAGTTTGAGACGAATTCTCCTCCTTCCTCTATGATTACTCCTGTTCGTGGTCTCACATGCATATTTTCTCCCCATCCGTGTATCATGATATATGAGAGCTTAGCGTTTTCTCCAACGTAGAATTCGCTGATTCCTGCATGTAAGGCTATTACTTCCCTCATTATTGCGCATCCCGTGATTACGTGAGCCTCGGAGTTGGGTTCTAGGATTATGATATTATGAGGGGCTTGTAAGATATTGTTTGATGTTATTAACAAGCATGATTGGATGGGCTGTTTGATCTTATGGCCTTCCTTAACAATTATTACGTAGCCTCCTTTTCCATAAAGTTCTGCGATGGCGGTGTAAATATCTTTATCTACTCGTAGAGCTCTCCAATAATATTCTAAGAACTCCCTTCCATACTCGTCTAGAGCATCCTCGAGCGATAGGATTTCTATTCCAGGGATTTTGGAATAATACTCAAGAACAGCTGTATCTACTTGATAATAAGTTCCTGCTCTATTTCGGCCAGTAACATCAATACCGACTTTCTCTAAGAGATTTGAGTACTCCTCTAAATTGATTAATTTTTTCTCGCTGAGGAGTTTATCGAGCTTAATAATAGATAATAAGTCAATATCTGCCTGTGAAACGTACTTGTTAAAATACATTTTTGCTCTTTTTCTGTACTCTGATCTGAGAGAATTAATCGACATAGCAGATCCCTTCACATTTTTTGCATCGTGCGAAACCATGCTCAAGAACATGGTTAAGAACAATTGTTGGTGGACCGTAGCAGGTAATTTTACCATTCAACATAATGTAAGCAATATCAATGCGCACGTGTTTTGCGATTATCCCTGTATGAGAAATAATGATAAGTGACCTGCCATCTCTCTGAAGCTCGTTCCTTATAACCTTTCCTAAGATTCCCACACTTTCAACGTCTACGCCGGAATCTATTTCATCTAGTATCACGAATGTGGGATTCTGGAGTAGTATCAGAAAGAGTTCAGTTCTCTTCATTTCTCCACCACTAAAGCCTACATTAATCTCCCTATCCAAGAATCCTTCTAGTTTCATCTCCTTGACCAATCTACGGATTTTTTCATCTGGATTCTTTTCTCCTCTTTTGCGAAGAATAGCCATTGCCAACTCTCTTAATTTTATTCCTCTTAATTTTGGTGGTATCTGAAAAGATGCAGAAATACCCATCTTAACGCGTTTTTCTAATGGGAGATCAGTAATATCTATATTATTGAAGAGTATCTTGCCAGATAATATTTTGTATTTAGGATTACCTATAAGTACTTGAGCAAGTGTGGATTTGCCAGAACCATTAGGCCCCATTAAAAGAATAGTTTTTCCGTTGCCTATTTCTAGATTTATTCCTCTTAATATTACTTTATTGTCTACCCCTGCGCATAAGTTAATAATCTTTAACTCCGGCATTAAGTAGCCTCCCTAAGCCAGTTATCCCAACTTTATTACTTAAAAACTTCGTGAAATAACGTACATTTTTACCATCATCACTAGTTTTATTTCAATATGGGTGAATCGAAATGGGCGTGCCAGATATAAGAGCTTTAAGTATTGAAGAGTTAAAGGATCTTCTAGGTAAAGCTAATCATGAGGAGAAAAATAACATTGTTAAGCAATATAAGGATTACCTTTTAGGAGACGAATTAAAGAAGAAATTAGAGGTAACTAATGCCAATGTGGTAATTGATATAATGTTGTCTCTTCCCGAAGATTTCTTTCCAGACTTCATATCGGCGCATGAAGAAGTAATAGCTCAGAAAATTCTTGAAGTGGAGCCTAATACGATTGCGAAGATTTTTGAAACATTATCAACGCCGATGAGGAAGGAGTTTAATAGAAGGTTTAGGATAGTGGTCGAAAACCGCGTGCGTAAAATGGGTCTGCGTGACATTCTCAGAATGATATATAATGTATCACCACCAAATAGAAGCAGTTTATTAAGTGCTATTAAAGCCTATCTAATGCATCCAGATTTCGAGACAATTCTCTTGAAAGAAGACCTTGAAACATTGGAGGAGTTTCTGTCTGTTTTACCTGAGGATACTAGAACTTCGCTTGTAAAGAGGCATAAAAGTTTCTTATTAGGTGATAAATTTGGAGAAAAAGTTAGAGAAGCTAGTAATGAGGCAATCGTGAATGTTTTAAGATGGTTCCCTAAGGATATTTACGACGAGTTCGTAAGGACGTTTAAGAGTATCTTAGAAGAGAAGGGTTTAAGGCTGTGAAATTGAAGATAGAATTTCCTCAGCTAGGGCTATTATTAAATCACCATCACTTAGATCACTTACAACCTTTGCCATCTTCTTTAATTTTTCTGATGCGTTTGCGGGGGCAATTGAATATTTTGCAACCCTAAACATCGGTATATCATTATTTCCATCCCCAATAACTATTGTCTCATCAAGACTAACGTTTATCAGCTCTAGGACTCGGAGGAGAGCTGAGCCTTTATCCACGCCTATTGGATTTATATGCACTGCAAATCCCGAATCAAGAACGGTGACGTTACTTATTCCTTGCTTCTTAAGAACTTCCAGAATTTCCTCTTCGCTCATCCCCATAGTCTTCCTAGTTCTTTTAAACGCAAGATCCCCTCTTCTGCACTTATTATCGGGGACGCTTTTAAAACCAATACTGGTCATTACCGTAATGATTCTTTCTTTTATTTCTGTTTCAAACTCTCTTATGAATACAGGTTTTAAGTAATATCCGATTACGCTACCGCTCTCTGCAATAACGGGGCTTTTGAAGCCGAGATACTTAGCTAAAGAGCTTACCACATCAAATAATCTGCTAGAACAGAGAATTACATGAATTCCTTTCTCATGGACTTTTCTTAGGGCAGCTATTGCTCCTAAATGGAGACTTTGCCTAGCATCCGTTAAGGTTCCATCCACATCAGTCACTATTGCCTTGACTATCTTTATTCCTAAGCGTTCTAATATTCTCACAGAGAAACCTCCTAACCAAAGCTTTTTATTATTAAAACGCCTTTTTTGGGTTAGTTGCCAGTTAAGAATATTTAAGACATATCTAGGTACTCAATGTTTTATTTACAAATATGTGTGAAATCGTTTCCTTTAATGTTGGTGAAACTTAATGAGTGATATCATTGACAAAGACGAGATTCTATCAGCGTTGATCAGTGAGTCAGCTATTAGTGAGATAGTGGATAAAGTGCTAAAAATTCTAAGGGGCTTAGTGAGTGCTGAAAATGGAATAATTGGTGCCCTTATAGCTACCCCAGAGGGATTTCCAATAGCGAGTTATCCTCCCGAAGTTTTTCGGGAAGAGGCTAAAGTTTCGGCGGCTATTGCAGCTATTTTTGCGACCTCTGAAAGAAATGCTTTAGACGTGGCTAGGGAGCATGTTGATTATGTAGCTATTAAGACGGAAAAAAGGTATATCCTTTTGAGATTAGTCGGTGAGGATCATATACTCTCCGTAATTACAGATGAGAAAGCAAAGCTAGGTATAGTTATGAGGGATATTAATAAGGCAATAGAGCAACTGAAGAAGATCCTGGCAAGAAAACCCTCTGGTTAGATAGGTTCAATAATTATTCTCCTTCTCCCTTCCTCGTCTACCACGCTTACCAGTACCTTCTCTCCAAGTCTTATATATTTAAGTTCCTCCTTTCCAATGTAAACCGCTTTTCCTGCACCAAGTTTGGAAACTTTTCTGACGTTAGATATGAGAACTCTTCCAGCTCCTCCTCTCTGAATAGCATTCTTTGCGAGTAATACGGCCATCCTAATAAGAACTCTCAATTTGATGAAATGTTCTATATTTCTCACTTTAGCGAGCTCTTCATATATCTTCTCTAATTCCCTAATCATATAATCTAAATTTTCCTTGTCTACTGTGGAGATCTTTGTAAATGATAGTGGAAAAATGGACCCATCTCTTATCATTTTAAGCATGGAGATTGCGTTAGGTATTTTTTCAAAATTTAGGAATACTTCTGTCTCGTTTTCTGGGAGGGTTATTCCGTAATGATGGAGTTTCTCTGAGATTTGTTTGAGTTTTTTAAGAATTTCTGAGAGATTTATTGGGATTAATTGCCCATTTGGAGATGGTTTA
This sequence comes from Candidatus Njordarchaeota archaeon, assembly GCA_029856625.1. Lineage (GTDB taxonomy): Archaea > Asgardarchaeota > Njordarchaeia > Njordarchaeales > Njordarchaeaceae > Njordarchaeum. The sequence continues at coordinate 4,832 of JAHKLG010000112.1, forward strand.
TAGGCATAGATCTCGCTGTCTTTGAGGAAGAATAAGAACGGGAAGAAAACGTTATCTAATCCTAGAACAGATTTAAACCATCCATCTTCACCAGGCAGGATCGCTATTAAATCCGAACGCCATCCTGTTTTTCTAGGTTCTTCATATTCTGGGGAGAGAACTGTTATTTCCTCATTCATTATTCTTATTTTGATCTCTCCTAGAATCCTCCATGCTAAGTGAGGAAAATGATCTATCA
>JAHKLG010000113.1 GCA_029856625.1 Candidatus Njordarchaeota archaeon
AAGGGAGGATCGGGATGGTTATTGACGCATCAGCTTTAGCCAAATACATTCTCAAGGAGCCAAATTGGAGAGAAATAGAGAAATATATGATAAACGCCATGAGCGTTGATCATGTAGTGAAAGAAGTAAGTAATGCGATATGGAAGGCATATATTAGGGGATTCATAACCATTAAGGATGTTGAGAAAAAACTACACGCACTAATGAAGCTAATAGGAATAAATATAGTCCTCGTCAACGAACTCGAGTTATTAGAAAAAGCAGTTGAAATTGCTATTAAAGAACGCATTCCAGTATATGATTCCCTTTATATAGCATTAGCAGAGAGAGAAAGAAAGCCACTAATAACAAGCGATAAAAAGCAAGCAGCAATTTACGAGAAAAGAGGAGGAGCTATCCATTATATAGAATAGAGATAATTAATATTAAGAATAAAATTATTGAAAAAATATAAGGAATAAGAGAAAAATTTTTAACCAATCCCTAAATATATTATATTATTTAGAATACATCAATATTTGGCCCACGACCAGAGGGGATCAGGGAGGTGATCCCCTATGATGGTCCAGTGGGCCAGATACATGAAGAGTCTAGATAGACCACCCCCATAAGAACTTTTATTTCTTTTACTACTTCTTCGTTACGAATTCTATGAATTTTTGCCATTCTGTCATTTGTCGCTTTTTCTGTGGTGTAAAGACTTTATCTATTACTGGTTGTCTGTGGACGTGTCTTATATCGTGTTTCTCTAAACCCCCTTTTGTTAAGAGAAATGTTCCTCTGGATGTCCCCTCTAGATTCCTGACTCTTAAGATTTTTTTCCCAGAAAAATCAGCTATTGCCTGTAGCATGTAATCGTTCCTTGATGCATTACCATCCGCGATAATCTCTTCTATACTTATTCCTGTCGCGTCTTCTAGAATGTTTATCACTTGAGCGCATCTAACAGCGATTCCGTCTAATAAACCTTTCACAATATCCTCTCTCTTGCTTCCCCTAGTTATTCCATAAATTAAACCTTTTGCCTCTGGATCCCAATATGGTGTTCCGAGACCAGCTAATGATGGAATAAATATTATATCCTCAGACTCTGATTCATAGGCTAGAGAGGAAGCTTCTTCAGGATTCTTAATTATCCCTATGCTAACCAACCATTCAACAGCAGAACCTGTACTCTGAACAATTCCTTCTAATAAATATCGAACAACCTCACCAACTTTTAGGGCTACTAGGGGATAGGTTCCAAATCTAGCTGGCTGGGGGATGCTTCCCACATTTATATCAATAAATGTACCAGTCCCATTAGTCATTTTCACGGTGCCTTCCTTTAATCCGCCAGCGGAGAATAATGATGCTTGCTGATCAGCAATAACAGCTGTTAATGGTGCATTATCTAGAAATCTTACCTCCCCCAAGAATCCCATGTTATCAATCAATTCCGGCAATATGCTTTTGGGAATTCCCAGCATTTTTGTTAATCTATCGCTCCACTTCATAAAGAATGGATCAAAAATTCCTGTCGCACTAGCATTTGTGTAATCCGTGACATGCTTTCCAGTCATCTTCCATACGATCCAAGAATCTATTGTTCCGAAAGCTAATTCCCCCTTAGCTGCTTTCTTATAAATGTCCTCGATATTATCAAATAACCATCTAAGATGTATTATTGGTTGATTAGGCCCGAATTTAAAATCAGCTAGAGTTAAGAGATATACTAATCTCTTACTCTTAGAGCGCTTAATGAATAGAGAGACTAATTTTCCAATCCCTCTCGCAAGTCTCAATGATGCCTTCCTATTATACTCTCTTGCTATGTCAGCTGCCCTCATGTCCTGCCAAGTTATCATGTTGTAGAGGGGTTCTCCAGATCTCTTATCCCATACAATGGTTGATGCTCGCTGGTTTGTTATTCCGACAGCCAGCGGCTTCCCGAATTCGTTAAAAATCTCTAATGAGACATCTTGGACCATCTCCCATAATTTCTCTGGATCTTGCTCTACATAGCCAGGTTCTGGGAAAAGAATTGGGGCTCGTCTCTCAATCCTCTTTAATATGTTTCCGTCTGGGGAATAAGCAAATGCTTTAACAATTGTTGTGCCTATATCTAAAATGAGGTAGTAACTCAATCCCTAACCCCCTCTATCGTATCTCTTAAATACTCCACAAGATCATATACTTTTCCGCCAGCAATCTCTAGTCCTCTCTTGGCAGAAGGTGATGCGGTAACAATTATATTTGATTCTTCTTCTAGTTCTCTGAGCCTCTCCCTATTAATTTCAAGCAATAACTCCTTATCAATCCAATATAATAAGTTGTTAACTCCCGCGTAAAACGTGTTTTTTCCATTTCGCATCGGCCTTAACACCTTTAACCCAGGAATCTCAGAGAGTATTTCTAGCAAAATCCTCGTTTTATTAAGGCTAATAGTTAGTTTTGGAGGGTCGTGAATCACTATCCTCTCCTTTCTTTCAGAGAAACGGATCTTGCCCATGTTTTCCTTGATGAACTCTGTGATATGCATTACTCTAGGTTTCATCTTTATTTTATATCTCGGGTAAATGATTCTGTAAGTATATGTGCATTCAGGAGATAAAGTCAGTAGGATTTTTGCCCCGGACCTATTTATCCGTTCAGCATTCATCTTAGCAATCTTCATGAAATATTCATCATGACCCGCTTCGTAAAGCAAGTAACCACAACAGATCTCGTCCTCTATCATAAATGATTTATAACCGAGTTTCTCGATTACTTCTGTAGCAATCTTAGATAGTTCTGGGTAAAACTTTCGTACAACACAGCCCCTGAAGATAAGAATATCACCTCGATTATTTGTTTCATTCTCTTCCTTTTCCACTTCTCCAAACGCGCATCCAAAGTTCATCACGTTATCAAAGAGATTATTCAATTGTTTAGGGTACTCACCTCTCATAATAGCCTCTACTCTTATGGGTCTTATCAGCTCTGATAAGTTAAATTGAAAGAAACAATGAGGAGTACAGGATTCGCATGAGAGACAGTAATAAAGCGGTAAAACGTTTTCCGTAGTAAGATCGATATAACCATGTTTTATAAGATAAGCTATCCTGGCTTTCCCAGCAGGAGATGTTGTTTCTTTACCATCAACTATGGATACTGGGCAAGCATATCTGCACATATTTGGACATAATGAGCACTTGGTTAAGTCCTCCACTTTAGACTTCTCAAGAAAGAATTTTTTCATCGCGCTAAGTTTCGTCTTGAAAGAAGATCCCTTTATTGCCTCCAGAATCCATCCACTCATATTCTTAAACCCCCATATTCCCTCTATTCAAAATCCTTTTTTCATCTATAGCATTTTTCATTTTTCTCAACAGTTCCATAGTCGCGTCTCCTAAATCCTTTCTAATCCATTTAGCTCTCATCCTTCCAATTCCGTGATGATGACTAATTGCTCCTTCATGCTTGAGCGTAGCATTCATTGCTGCTTCCCAGATTTTCTCATAATACTCTGTTGCAGAAATTCCTTTAGGTGGTATTCCACCAAATATGAAATAGAAACAGACTCCTTGAGGATAAAAGTGGGATGCGTGAGCATACGCAATTAATGTACCTTCGATATCTCTCATAGCATTAATAACATCATTATACAAATCAACAGCCCGTGACCATGGCACAGCAACTTCTATTGTATCAATAACTATGCCTAATGGAGCATACTCTGGTAATTCTCTTACATCAAATCTCTTCTCTAACCAGTACCTAACAGGTTCTTCGCCCATTGGTTCAGCATTTCTAAACTCCTCTTCCACAATCTTCCTCTCAGCCTCAACGAGCACATTGTCGCCCTCTAAGATTATTATTGTCCCAATTTTACCCTTAGCCTTCTTCTTCATGTGAAACCACTTAAGTGTCTCCACCTTGTCATAAATTCTCACCACAGCTGGTTTGGCTCCTCTTCTAAGAATGTTCTGAACGGATTCCAAAGCATCAGCTAGTGATTTACTAGCGAATGATAATAGCACTCTCTTTTCTGGATATGGGTGAATCTTTAGATAGGCCCGTGTGATTATTCCAAACATACCTTCTGCTTCGATAAATAAGTGTTTAATATCGGGGCCCACAGCAGCTCTAGGATTTGGTTTTATATGAATCACCTCTCCAGGGGGCACAACGACTTCCAATCCTAGTAACATATCTTCTATGCCACCATATTTTGTTGAGAACTGACCAATAGCTTTAGTGCTTATCCAGCCACCAACCGTTGATGAGTATAGAGACTGAGGAAAGTGACCTAATGTATATCCTTTCTTATTGAGATAATTTTCTAGTATCATCCCATTTGTTCCCGCACCTACATCAACGTATAGATCCTCTTCATACAGCTTTATATGTCTAAGTCTCTTCAAGTCGATAACTATTCCTCCATATTCTGGAACGGCTCCCCCAAGAACTCCAGTACCTCCCCCATAGGCATAAAGGGGTATCTCATTATCATAGGCATATCTAACAACTTTAACCACATCTCGTAGAGATTCTGGAAAAACAACAATACTTGGGAGAGAAGGTATCTCTCCTTTAAGGAACCACAGGAGAGAGATTGGCCAGTAATCATGGCTATAGGAGATTAGATCCACTAATTTATTGGATACTTTTCTAGGCCCTAATAAAGAAACTAATTCCTTATATAATTTTTCATCACTAATCTTTTTCCTACTCATTACTTCTTTTATCCTCAATATGATTACCCAAGAAACAATGGATCCAACATAACTTAAGCATTAACGGGATATAAAAGATAAACCAAGTGTCATGGTAAGAATTTATTGATATCAGTCAATATCTCCTCCACTCTCTTCTTCTCCAGGATACCCTCCTCTATAAGTTTCTTAATATAACTGCTAGGCGTATATGCTCTAAGTCCTGTTCCCAAGATTTCCTTATCTCCGGTGATTATGGGATAATTAGTTATCAGATGAAGAGCTATTAGAGGAGCATCGGTTTCATCGCGTATCATTTCTCTTGCCTCTGCTAAGTAATCCTC
>JAHKLG010000114.1 GCA_029856625.1 Candidatus Njordarchaeota archaeon
CACCCACAAAAGATTCTCTTGGGTACTTTTACTCTCATGTGACTAAGTATCTTGGCATGAAACCTCTTGAACATGAGTATAAAGTAATGGGCTTAGCTCCTTATGCCCCAGAGTACGGAGTTAAGAAAGTTTTAGACAAGATAAGGGATCTCTATTACGTGGATGGATTAAAGATAAGGTCTAGATTCCATGCATACGAGATTTTAGAGATCCTAATTGACAGACTTTCATGGATGAGATTCGATTGGATAGCGGGAGCTGCACAGAAGCTGTTAGAAACCATTCTAATTAAGTGGATAAGAAATGCTATTCAATTAACAAAAATTCATAACATAGCAGTCGCAGGCGGGATATTCATGAATGTTAAGGCTAATATGAAGATTGCTGATCTCCCAGAGGTAAAAAAGATGTTCGCTATGCCTAGTGCTGGTGATGAGTCACTATCCATTGGAGCCGCTTACTATGGTTATAAGCTCCTTAAACCCGATGCGAAGATAGAGCCTCTGAGGGATCTCTATCTCGGTCCAGAGTATAGTGATGAAGAAATTATTGAAGAAATTGAGAGGTTTAGATCAGATGAGGCATTTGAAGTAGAGTATCATAAAGACATAGATGATGTTATTGCCGAATTATTAATCGAAGGGAAGATTGTTGCTAGGGTATCTGGTAGGATGGAGTTTGGTGCTAGGGCTCTCGGAAATAGGTCTATCTTAGCGGATGCTTCTGATAGGAGAATTGTAGAGATAATCAATAAGGCCATTAAGAAGAGAGATTTCTGGATGCCATTCGCCCCAACTATATTAGGAGAGTATGCTGATGAATATTTGAAAGCACCAGATTGGAAGAAAACGAATCCAGAATACATGATATTTGCTTACGAATCCACCGAGAAGGCTAGGAATGATTTAGAGGCGGCTATGCATCCATATGATAAGACACTTAGACCGCAGATTTTGTGGAGAGACTGGAACCCTGGATACTATAAAATTCTTAAAAAATTTGCTGATGAAACAGGAAGATTTGGACTGCTTAACACATCATATAATCTACACGGAGAACCTATTGTATGCTCTCCAAGAGATGCTATAGAGACATTTTTGAGGTCAGGATTAAAGTATCTAGCGCTTGGAAATTACCTATTAATAAAAAAGAGATAAGACTAATTCTAATGATTAAAGACGGCAACGTGATAGCATAAGCGTTTTAAGCCCCTAATGAGGGAGGGGTCTTATTGGTTAATACACTCGGGGCCATTATGGCTTTTCTAGGAGCCTTCTGCTGGGCTTTAGCATCGATCTTTTATCGAAAAGCCCTCGTAAAATTTGCAGATCCACTGATTATTAGTATGCTGAGAATTCCTCTTGCTATTACTGTTTTAATTTTAGTAGCACTCTTAAATCATAAGCTAATTCATGTTATTAAAATGCTGAGAAACCCTTATTTTATGCTATTTCTTCTGTTAGCGACCATATTAATGAATATCTTTGGTGACACATTATATCTCCTAGCCATTAGAAACGTTGGTGTAGCTATTGGTTTTCCCTTATCCACGATGTATCCTCTCCTTGTAGCCATATTAGCAACAGTTATTCTTGGGGAGGAATGCGGTATAAGGCTTGTTCTGGGGACAGTAATAGCGATTGCTGGTGTATGGTTATTATCCAAGAATGAAAGAGACCTTAATACAAGTACTTCGCGCTTTCTCGTGGGAATAATGGCTGGTGTGGGAGCAGCATTATCTTTCTCACTTGGAATAATTTTCTTCAGAATAACAGTGACAGAAGCAGACCCTATAGCTACAGCAATAATCAAACTTATACTGCTATTCATCATGCTTTTACCATACGTATTATTTAAACATGACTCAATAAAGAATTTGGATACTAAAACTGCTAAGTTAACAATTATCGGAGGAGCTATTGGCTTAGGCATTGGGGATTGGCTATTTTACATAGGGCTTTCCAAGATAGGGGCGGGACCTGCCGCTACAATAGCGGTGTCATCACCAATGTTCTCCGTTCTTTTAGCTATGAGCATTCTGAGGGAAAAAGTAAGTATTACTCAATTTGTAGGAGTTATCATGATTGTAGCTGGAATATTACTATCCATATATTAGTGTGAGAATTCTAAAAGTAGTGTTTAAATCTTAATTTCAGCTTAACTCATAATATGAGTTAAACTTAATATTGAGGTTTAACTATGGAAGTGATATTAAAGATTGGTAAAAAAGGTATTATCGTTCTCCCTAAAAGAATTAGAGACGCTATGGGGGTAAGAGAAGGAGATAGTCTAATCGCTAAAATAGAGGGGAGAAGAATCATTTTAGAGCCGTTTAGACCCATAAGAATTAGGATTAATAGGGAGATCATAGATAAATTACTTGAGGAGGAAATTATTCTTGAAAAAGAGAGTATCCAGGAGATTCTTAAGAGAAGAGAGAGTAGTAATTGATACTAGTGTTTTTGTAGAGTACATCATTGAGAACAGTCCTTATCATGATTTAATAGATAAAATATTGCATGGAGAGACGGGCTTAAAAGATCTCTGGACTACTCCCCTAGTTCTTTCAGAAGTCCTCTATATCGTCTCTAGACTTTATAGAATTGCTAATATCCAGGATCCAAATGCTAGGGCGAAGGAATATGTTTCATGGATAGCTTCTAGATGCAAAATGATGAGTATCGAGGAATTAGCAATTAAAGCTGGAGAGCTAAAGAAAGAGCTAAGAATTTCATTATCAGATTGCTATGTTATAGCTGCTGCGGAGAAAATTGGTGGGAAAGCCCTATTTCTTAAGCCAGAAAAAGAAATGATAAAAGTTATTGATAAGATCCGTAATCTAAATGTCATATTCCTTACTGAGATAATCTCAAGTGTTTAAGACGAACTTGGCAAAATCGCAACAATTCTTACTGTCTCTTTATAAACTTGTACCTCTCATAGATAAATTCGATTCTATCCTTCTTGATTATGAATTCTGCTGGGATTTTTCTTCCGGCCGATATTACGTAAAATAATGCTAGGTCTTCTGAGAGTTTTTCTGGTACAAGCGGTGTTGAAAACTCCTGGTACTTATTCTTCTCAATCATTATCAAATAATCTCCCGCTTTCTTAATTTCGACTCTAAATGTTCCCTTATATGTCTCATAAATCCCTTCGAGCTTCTTTAAGATTCTTTCATTCTTAATCATTGGCAATTCCTCGGGATTCTCGCCTAAGAGATAAGCCAAAATATACATTCCTATGAACCTCAAGGGATAACCAGCAGCGTTTGCTAGAACCGCCACTCCTACCTTCTTCCCTGGAATATAGCCCACGTAAGCTGTGTGAACACCAACTGATCCAGAATGATTAACTAGCTTATGACCATAGAAATTAGGCACTATGCTCCATCCATACCCGTAACCTTCACCCTCGAATAATGCATATGGATAGCGAATGTAAATCTGCTCCATAAGCTCTATGGACTCCCGTTTCACAAGCACATTTCCATTAAATTCTCCCCTATTTAGATACATCATTATATAATTTGCAAGATCCAACACATTGCTTATTAAACCCCCATCAGCCGTCACCCCAAACGGAAATCTAGACTTTATATGCTTGCCCTCCTTATCTATTATATAAGGTGTAGCGAAATCTCCATCACGTTTAACCTCGTCCTTAGCAAAATAGCTTCTTTCCATTCTTAGAGGCTTGAGGATTCTCTCTTTAATAAAAGTCTCGTATCTTACTCCAGAGACCTTAGAGATTATGTAACCCAAGAGGACATAACCTTCATTAAGATAAAAGAACCTCTCTCCTGGTTTCGCATGAACCCACTTATCAGCATCTGCCATGAAAGAAATTATGTCCTCAGGGGAAGCAACTGGTAACCAGTAGTGATCAAGCCCTAGAACATTACTTATGAAGGCTTCGGCATACGCAAGTGCTGGTATACCAGAAGAATGAGTTAAGAGATGATGAATCCTAATCTCCTCGCCAAAAGGCCTTATTTTTAAAGGAACCCACTTCTCAATAGAGTCATTCACATCCAATTTGTCCTCCTCAGCGAGCATCATAATGGCTAAAGCGGTAAAGGATTTGGTGACAGATCCAATACCAAAGAGAGTTCTAGGAGAAACAGCAGTACCAGTATCAAGATCCTTGAAACCAAATCCCCTGGCGTAAACTACCTCATTATCCTTGACAACAGCGATACTTAAACCAGGAATTTTAGTCTCACTCATTTTTTCCAGAATAAATCTTTCACAAGGAGAAAAATCAATACTCATTAAACTCCCTCAAAAATCTTTAATCCAACTATATTGCAAAAAATTAATGTATACTTTATGCCTTCTTAACTCCCCCAATAATACGCGAAATATTTTTAAATGCTTATTTTCTGCTAATTTCCTAGCGCTCTTGCTCGGAGGTGAATGGAGTGGAGTGCGAAAACATTAGAAAAGATCATTCCTGAGTTGAGAATTTATAAGCGATTTCTCTTTCTTAGTTCCCCCGTTTACAGAAGCACCTTCCGGATCCAAGCCGTTATATTGAAAGCTACTCGTGATTTTCTTTACTCTAAAGGCTTCATCGAGCTATTAGCACCAGTAATCGCTCCTGTAACAGATCCCGGAATAAGAGAAGCTAGAGAGTTCTCCGTTGAGTTTTATAGAGAGAAAGGCGTATTAGTTACTAGCGCTATTCTCTATAAGTTAGCTGGGCTTAAGATTCATGATAAAATCTTTTATATAGCCACTAACGTACGCAAGGAGCCGGTTAAACTGTCAGAGTTTTCATCAAGTCTCGCTGAGTTCCGACAAATAGATATAGAGGTTGCTCATGCTAGTAGGGAAGATGTAATGAGATTATCAGAAGATCTCCTAATTTACATTATTGGAAGGGTAAAGAAAGAGTGCAAAGAGGAGCTAGAGTCTCTAGGCCGTGAATTAAAGATTCCTCACAAACCATTCAAGATCTTAACATTCGAAGAGGCTCTAAGAATTTCTTCTGAAG
>JAHKLG010000115.1 GCA_029856625.1 Candidatus Njordarchaeota archaeon
AGAAAAGAACGCTGCAGCGTAAAAGCGATTGTTATCTAGAAGAACCTTTGCTGTTTTAAGATCTTCTACTGCTTGTTCCCAGAATAACCTAGCCTCTTCTCTCACATCATTCAGCCTTAAAACTAAAACATTATAATCAGGAATAGAATAGTTACCCAATTCGTCATAAAAGTTGTTCCCATTAGTCGCGAACTATTAAGTAATTCGAAGTACTTTCATCGACCCATTGTTTTGCATAGTTGCTCTGGTGTTATAATTATCGAGGGTATTTCTTCTAGTAATTTTTTAGCGGATTCTTCTATTCCTGTTTTTGTAGCAATGAGATACATTATCTCTTTATCTATTGAGGTTTTCTTTCTAAATACCTCTGTTTTCTGTGTTATTAGCGATAGTACCTCGTTTTTTGTAATGGGTTTATTTCTCCACTTTACTTCTCCTAGGATTATCGCATTCTTAGCTAGTGCGCAAACGTCTATCTCTGTGTCTTTCCACCACCATCTACCAACCCCATAGATTTTTGGGATAGTTATTCTCCTGCCTAATGCATCAACGATATTTTTTCCAGAGTTTTTTATGAGATATTCGTGAATTATGTCTTCGAAGACTTGTGAGATGAAATCGTTTTTTTCTCGCCTATAATGATCTAGTACTGCTTTATAGTTTCCAGTTTCTAGGTCTGGGTAATTAGAGTAGATGAATCTGAACCAGAATCTGATAAAATTATCAGCTATTCGAAATCTCGCCCCCCGGAACTCCCTTAGAGTATCCGTTATCCTCTTTTCTCTCTTAACTATATCCATTTTTTCTAGTTGTATCAAGTAGGGATAAAGCTCTGATCTGGATTTATTTAATGAGCTAGCGATATCTCCCACAGTTACTCCGCCTTTACTCATAGCTATCTTCTCCAAAATGTTCATGTAGATGCTTAGTGATCTCAACTCGGTTCTTAAGAGCTGCTCGGGCTCGTCTCTAAGTGGTGCGTAGGGCGCGGCGACAAGCTCTATGATATTCTCCTCAACGCTCTTATCAGCATCTACCATTGTAAAATAATGAGGAGTCCCTCCGAAAACAGAGAATATCTCAATTAGTTTCCCAATATCATCAATACTGAATGCTTTCATAAAGTCAAAGAAACCCATAGGCTTAATTTTTAAACTACCGGTTTTTCTACCAAAAAGTGGTCCAGAACCACTTATTGCTATTTTCTCGACCATTCCTATGGAGGATCCGACAAGAAAAAGCTTTATCTGTGTTTTTTGGAGTAAGGTATCCCACCAATACTGAAGGAGCTCTATTGCCTCAGGAGAACTATCGGCGAGCCTCTGAAACTCATCCAATATTACAATAATCTTTTCGTCCCTAGCTATTTCATATAGATATTGATAAAAAGCATCCCAATCAGGGAAAACATATCCTGGGGGGAATGAGACGTTTAATTGTCTCTTAATTTCCTTGGTAAAAAAACTTAGAAGAGAAAGCTTAGATGCGTGAAATACATAAAGGTAAAGAGTCTTCTTATTTTTGGAATACTCTAGTAATAGGCGAGTCTTTCCTACACGTCTACGACCCCATACAATAATTAGCTCCGCCTTATTTGTCCTCCAGATTTTTTCTAAATACTCTAACTCTGCTTCTCTATCAATGAAAGAAGTTTTCATTGCAATCACTGTCTAAATAAGATTAGACTAAACATAATTAGACTAATCAAAATTAGATAAAAAGATATCCGAGAATTTCCCAAAAACCTCAAAATAATTCGATTTCTAGATACCCTCTTCAGTTTTCTTCGTAGAGTCGGACCTTCTTAATATTAGATCAATACTCTCCAATAGCATGATGCCAGTTCTTATGCCTAGAGGTAAAGGAGGATAAAAGAAATATTTTACCCACAAAGGGATTCCCGCCATAAGATCGCTCTTAAAATCATTTTGATGTATTCTAAGAAGTTTTTCTCTAAGTGTTAATGAAGATTCCGAAGTAAGATTAATATATCCTTCATCTACTCCATAACAATAGTATCCGTGTCCTCCCGAACTGGAAAAATAATAGGTGAGCTGGTGATGAGGGATTACGAAATTCTCCGGCATTAAAAAACCCCCGAAAAGATACGACCCGCATTCTCTAGAAGAAAGAGTAACAGACTTCTGGAAACGCAATCAAATATACGAAAAGGTTAAAAAACTCCGACGAGACTTCAGCAAAAGGCAACCATTCTATTTCTGCGATGGGCCGCCCTATTCAAGTGGTGCGATACATTTGGGTACGGCGTGGAATAAGGCGTTGAAGGATGCGTATCTTCGCTATTATACTATGAAGGGTTTTGCTGTTTGGGATCAGCCTGGTTATGATATGCATGGTCTTCCGATCGAGGTTCTTGTGGAGAAGGAGCTTGGGTTCAGGACTAAGAAGGATATTGAGAGGTTTGGTATTGATGGGTTCATTGAGCGTTGTCGTGAGTTTGCTATTAGGAATATGAAGATTATGACTGAGCAGTTCAAGCGTTTGGGCGTTTGGATGGATTGGGATAATCCGTATATGACTATTAAGCCTGAGTACATTGAGTCTGAGTGGTGGACTTTTAAGCGTGCTTGGGAGCGGGGGCTTATTGAGCGAGACTATAGGGTTGTTCATTGGTGTCCTCGTTGTGAAACTGCCCTTGCTGAGCATGAGATTGAGTATAAGGAGCTTTCGGATCCTTCGATTTATGTGAAGTTCCGTTTGGTTGGGCGTGAGAATGAGTTCGTTGTTGTTTGGACTACGACTCCTTGGACTTTGCCTGCTAATCTTGCTGTTATGGTTCATCCTGATTTCGAGTATGCTAGGGTTCGTGTGGTTGTAGATGGTCGTACAGAGTACTGGTGGTTTGCTAAGGATCGTGTTCCATTTGTCATGAGGGAGATTGGTATTGGTGATTATGAGATCGTGGAGGTTCGTAAGGGTAGGGAGCTTAATGGTTGGCGGTATGAGCATCCGTTAATGGATGAGTTTCCGCGTCAGAGAGAGTTCTTGGAGAAATACTCAAGGGCGCATACTATTGTTTTGGCGGAGTTCGTGGTTTTGACTGAGGGTACTGGTTGTGTTCATAGTGCTCCTGGTCATGGTGAAGAGGACTACGCGGTTGGTAAGGAATACGGATTGCCGGTCTATAATCCTGTTGGTCCTGATGGTAGATACATTGAGGGTGAATGGCGGGGTGTATTTGTTAAGGAAGCGGATCCGTTGATTATTGAGAGACTTCGTGAGAAAGGCTTGCTTATCTATTCTGGGAGGGTGACACATCGTTACCCTACATGCTGGCGTTGTAAATCTCCGTTATTGTTCCGTGCTACTGAGCAGTGGTTCCTAAGGGTTTCTAAAATTAAGGAGGATATTATCAGAGAGAATGCTAAGCATGTTACTTGGTTACCTCTATGGGTTAAGAAGAGATACGAGGATGGTGTTAGGAATGTTGGTGACTGGGTGATTTCTCGTCAGCGTTACTGGAATGCCCCAATTCCAATATGGGTATGTACCAAGTGTAATCATATGCTGGTGATCGGTAGTTTCGAAGAGCTGAAAAAGCATGCTAAAAATAATGTGCCCGAGAATTTTGATCCTCATAGACCGTGGGTGGATAAAATAATTCTGCGTTGTCCTAAATGCGGTGGAGACATGCGGAGGGTTCCGGATGTTCTTGATGTGTGGTTTGATTCTGCTATCGCCTCATGGGCTAGTCTAGGTTATCCCAAGAGAAAGGATCTCTTCGAGACGCTATGGCCGGCGGATATGGTTATTGAGGGACAGGATCAGGTTTTGAAGTGGTTTTATGCTCAGCAAGTTCTTAGTGTAGTTGCCTTCGGTACCGTGCCTTACAAGAAAGTTGCTATGCATGGTTTCGTGCTAGATGCTGCTGGGGCTAAGATGTCTAAGAGTCTGGGCAATGTTGTTACGCCTGAAGATGTTATTCAGAAATATGGTGCTGATGTACTGCGTCTCTACCTATTATCTACTACGCTTCCGTGGGAAGATATTAGATTTAAGTGGGATGAAGTTGAGGAGGTTTATAGGGCTTTAGATATTCTCTGGAATGTTTTCTTCATGGCCGCTACTTACATGGAGCTTGATAAGTTTGATCCATCTAAGATAGATATGGAGGAGATAAAGAAGCATTTGCTCCCCGAGGATAAGTGGCTTCTTTCTCGAGTTAATAGATTGGTAACCGTTGTGGAGGAGGGCTTTGAGAACTTCAGCATTGCAAAAGCAGTGAGAGCTATTACAGAATTCATTATTGAGGATCTGAGTAGATGGTATGGTAAGCTCGTTAGAAAGAGATTCTGGATCGAAAAGGATGATCCGATTAAGCTTGCTGCGTATTATACAATGTTTGAAACTTTCAAAATCTTACTAGCAGTAATGGCGCCTTTTGCACCATTTATTGCTGAAGATATCTATCAGAGATTGATAAGGCCGGTATCACCTGATGCTCCAGAGAGCATTCATCTATGTTCATGGCCGAAACCACTATTTAGAGATGAAAAATTAGAAAAATGGATGAGTATCATTCAGGATATCGCTAGCGCAGGAGCTGCAGCTAGACAGAGAGCAGGTATCAAAATAAGATGGCCAGTGAGAAGATTAATCATTGAAACAGAAGACTCCGATGTCGTTGACGCTGTTAGGCACCTAGGTTACATCCTTAAGGATATCCTAAATGTCAAAAATATTGAATATGGTAAAGTTGAGCGCAGGTATAAGGTAAGCGGTAATCCAAAGACCCTTGGTCCTAGATATCGAGGTGAGACTCGGAAAATTCTTGAAATTCTCTCTAAAGTTAATGGCTACGAAGTAAAGAGAGCTTTGGAGAGGGACGAAAAATACATATTAAGAATTCACGGCAAGGAGTATGAGATTCTTCCAGAAGACGTATTCATAGAAGAAGAATTCCCAGAAAACCTCGTTGGCGAGGAATTCAAGGGTGGTTGGGTATTCATTGATACAGAGA
>JAHKLG010000116.1 GCA_029856625.1 Candidatus Njordarchaeota archaeon
AAGTCTTAATGAAAGCCATGAGATTAGATAAACTGAGAAAAGGCTAAACGAGACAAGAGACAAAATAATGCACATGCTCTTTCTTTATGAATAAAGAAAAGTTTTCTAAGTAGTAGATGCAGAAACTAGCTTGCGTTTTTCTCAGATTTTCTCTAATTTTCTGACTTTATGGCATTTTTGGCGTACTCTACTAATTTGCGTATGCTTGTTAGTCTTAATTTTATGGATTCGGTATCTAATTTTGCTTCATGGAAACCCCAGACATGTAAATAATTTGCATCATCCCACCAACTGATTAGTTCCTTTTTATTAGTTATTCTAACGATATGCTTTAATGCTTTTTCTAGATCTGTTACAGTCCATCTACCACGTGCTTCCACGTTTGAGAGGACGTCCTTAGCATATTTTGTTGCTAATGCTTTTATTGCCTCTTCCGCGGCTTTATATAATTTCTCAGAGGCTTGTATAGGTTCTTCCTCTATTAAATTTTCTCCCTCGTTAAGGAATTTATCGGCGAGGGATAAATGGAGATCCGCTAGAATATCTGGATCATTAGTTAATCGGCGGAGGTATTCTATGAGGGCCTCCTCAATGCCTATTCCATATGATGAAAAAATAGATATGATTTTCTTAGGTATCCTCAATGTTGCAACATCCTTCTTTTCACTCAACCCAGCCACCTACTAATCAAATTAGCACGAATTAAAAATAAAAAATCTTCATCCATTCTTAATGCTGGCTCAAATAGTCATTCATAAGAACCCACTATCCTATAACTCCACAGATTTTTCTCTTTGCAGGTGTTCCTCCTCATCATGTAGATTAATTTTTGTAAATAACTTCATATTTCCTGACTCTCTCTGAAGGGCCTGCATCAACGTTCTTTAATTCTTCGATAATGTCAGCTTCTTGCCATCTAATAACCTCAGTAAGCTCTTATAACTATAAGCTTACCAAGTCGACATATCTTCATTGAGGACAACTTTTTTCTGACGTAGTCGCGAGTAATACAGCTATAATACCTGTAAAGGCGCCCCCATCACAAAGTCATAGGGAGAACATTAATTGGTGAGAACTGGGCTGGGAAAAGAAAAGAATCTGGAGCGAGGCCCTATAGATTATCTGATTTAATTACCTCTTTGGGTTCTTTACGTGGTATTTCTAAATTATCAAAATCTTTGTCAAAGGAGATTATTGCTTTGGCGTTTATTGATAATGCGACCGCGTACTGTATTGCGTCATCCATGTCTAACCCTTTTTCCTCTGCTATTTTTGTGGCTTTTATTTCCTCTGCTATTGATGTGGTATAGATATATAACCCCTTGTAAGCCGTTAGGCTTTGAAGGAAGTTTCTGAGCTCCTTAAGCTTCTTAAATCTGCTAAGCAGGACTATTATAGAGTGAATCGTAAAATCCGTGACTACTCCTTTTACTTTTCCTTTCCTGAGCATTTGAAGAAGAATCTTGCACTCTTCTTCTCTCTCCTGAGAGAGCATCACCTCCAAGAAGATATTAGTATCAATCAGATACATTCTCTAGCACCTTTGAAGCCCAGAGATCCTTAATCTTATGCTGAAGCTTCACGGAATCTATTTTAATGTCGGATAATATTCCCTCAATGGCCTCCACTGGGTCCCCCTCAAAACCAATATCTTCACTCTCGACAGAAGCTATCCACTTGAGTATAGCCTCCTCAATCGCCTTTGTAAGAGCTCCTTTACCATACCCGAACCTCTTCATGGCAAGCTCTCTAAACCTTCTTTCAATTTTCTCGTCGATCCTCGCTCTAATCATAACACACACCATTAGAGAAATATAGCAATACGGCAATATAAACATTTGTTCATATGGTATCTCTAATTATTGGGACGTAAAAAATAATCGACTAGATAGAATATTAGTAAAAAGAAGTTTTCTTTCTCCTCTTTAGAGATTTGGATGCGATTGATTAGATTGAAAAAGAGAAAGCTAAATGGATAATATAAACAAATTATTTAACTTCTAGGATCATCCGTTTTTGGCAACTATAATGTATGAGCTATTTTTAAATTAGAGTCTTCTCTTTTCATTATCCAGAGTATTTGATGAGGGCTTGTGAGTAATGCTAATTAATAGTGTTTATATTAAAGAGTTCCGCGGTATTCGTGAGATGAGAGAATCTATTACTCTTGGAAGGCTCAATGTTCTAATAGGGAGAAATAACTCGGGCAAAAGTGCGTTTCTCGAAGCTCTCTCATTATTTCCTATACCATTTAATGCCTATAATGCTCCTTTTTTAGATAGTTCTCGCATACAGTTGATCGCACAACTTCACAGCGGTTTGGAGTCTTTAGTGTATGGTTACTCTGGAATCGCCGAAATTAAGTTCTCTATCAATCACAATGAGATCATGTATAGAATCACAGATCATGGTAATATTTTTGCATTTATTGATGGAAAGAGATTGGACAGCCAGACTTATTTAAAAGAAATTGCAAAGATTTTAGGTGTGAAAGAAGAGGAAGGCTGGCTCATGAAGATTAATAGTATGGTTGCGTTCATACCGAACGATTCTAATTTCCTGAAATCAGTGAGAGAGAAAATTGTAAGCGCTTGGAGTACTATAATGAAGTCTGGAGCAAATGTTAGAGTTGTAAGAGATTTGATCTCCCGAGTAGTTCATGATGAATTCACGGAGGTTTATTTAGGGGCTAATAATGTATTAGAGCTTAGAAAGGAGCTACCGGATGATAAAGTATTCTGGATAAGGGTTACTGATATTGGTGATGGAGTTGAGCGATTATTAATATCAGCATTGTATCTGGAAGTTCTCAGGCCTAAATTGGTTTTATGGGATGATATAGAGGCATCAGCTCATCCGGGATTAATAGAGGTCTTAATTAAATGGCTAATTAACAAGAATTGGCAGATTGTTATCTCAACACACAGCATCGATGTTCTTAACCTACTTACGAAGATAGCACCAGCGGATACTCTAATTTGGGTGTTAAGATGCGATGAATATGATAGGTTAAACATTAAGCAATTAACCATAGATGACGTTGCTGATATTCTTGAGAGCAATATAGATATCAGGAGAATACTTGATCAGCTATAGATGATTAAGTCCCAGCTGGAGAGAAGTGATGATCTTAAGTCATACTCCGACAAAAAGAGAAATTGTTAGCTTTGTTGTGTTTGGGGATGGCCGATATGACTTTCGAGTACTAAAAGCCATATGTGAGAAGTTTAATGGAGCAAAAGAGCTAGTATCACCACAGCTTCAAGGAGCTAAAGGTCTTACTAACTCATTACGTTCTGTAGCAAAACTTCTTGATATACTTAGAATAAATGTGGAGAAAACAAAGTTTGTAATCCTAATAGATAAGGAGCATATTGGAGATATTAAACAAATGAAAAAGAAAATAACTGAATTCTTTATTAGTGAAAGTATAAAGGAGGATGTTCAAAAACAATTCTTCAAATTTAAGATCTTGAGGGGTTCAAAGAAAACCACCCTATACATTATCGTTATGGGATACAATAAGTGCATAGAGGAGAATATTTCTCACTTAATTGAGAAAATTTACGGAGAAAGAGTAGCGCCTACTCGTCAAAGCATTAGAGAATTCCTGAGAAGAAAAGGCATTAATTTCGAAGATCTCATACGAAGAGCTTCCCAGAAAGCATTAAACGAAGCTTTTGGCAATGTTGTGGAATTATTAAAAGAGATTGATCGTTAAATTATCTCTCGCTAACGATTATTTATAATCCTCTTAACTGTTAATGTATCATGATTAACTTTACTAATGGAAAATCACATAAAACATAAACCTTATAGTGGAAGATACCCTTCCCCCTCGCTCTAATATGCTTCTTTATCCTCTAAGGGATGAGTGAAGTTATATTGTTTTAAAAGTGTAAACTTTAAGTAAGAAGGTAAAGCGAACTGGGAGATGTAGAAATTATGGTGAGGGTGGATAAGGAGTATTTTGAGAATGTAATGCAGGAGCTTAGAGAGGGTCTGGAAGAGGTTAAGAAGCTTATTACAGTAGGTTTAGAGGAGTTCATGCGTAATAGGAGTTTGAGGTTTGCAATGAGGTACTCGGTGGTACTCATTGTTGAGGCTGCCGCTGACTTAGGGATAGCAATCCTTAAACAATATTTCGGAGAGGGAGCTAAGAGTTATAGGGAGGTATTTCTGAAACTAGCGGAGAAGGGTGTAATAAGTTTTGAAGTTGCTGAGGGAATGGCCTCTCTAGCCTCACTACGTAATATGATAGTACACCGCTATTGGAGTATCGATGATGCGAGAATATATAGGGAGGCTAAGAGTGGTGGAGTGGACGTTATTAAGAAGTTTATCAAGGAGGTAGGGGAGTATGTCTCTAAGGATCCTTGAGGATAAGAGGAAGTTTGAATTCCATAGTCTAGACCCTAAGGAGAAAGAGAAGGTAGTTAAGCTCCTACTTAAAGCTCTAAAGGGGAGGAAAGAAGTACTACTAGCTGTTGTTTTCGGTGGTTTCGTGAAATCCAGTATATTCCGGGACATAGACATAGCTGTGTTCACGGGTTACACTATACCATATAATAAGGTTGAGGAGTATGAAGAGGAGTTATCCAGGAATTTAGAGAAACTAGTGGAACTACCCGTAGATGTAAGGGTAATAGACTATGCTCCACCATGGTTCCGTATAAAAGCACTAGAAGGCATAACCCTAGTTGAAAAGGAACCCGCCCTAGTAGCAAGGCTAAAATTCAAGTCCCAACAAGAAATCGAAGATATCAAAGCAAAACTACGTAAAATAAAGTAAGAATACACCTAGTACTCACTATGAGACTAAAAAGAACCATAGAAAAGAACGCCTATAATATCTTAAGGAATGTTCTTAAACAGAAGATGAGGGTAATTTATATACGCAAATTCAAGAATATGGTAAGGTTAT
>JAHKLG010000117.1 GCA_029856625.1 Candidatus Njordarchaeota archaeon
AATTCTCGCGCTTTTTGAGAGAGAAGATCTACCAGGTAATTAGTGAGGTTAGTTATTCGTTCTTTCAGAGTGTATGTTAGCATATCAGCAGCATTCAACCCTATGTTTCTCACATTCTCTGGCAATGGGACATAATATAAGTCGTCAGCGTACTCTTGACCATTTGTTAGAATCCACCTTATCCAGTTTCTAAGCTCAATTAGTTTGCCCTCACCTCTTTGTTCCTTATAAACTATCATATAAACGAAGCTAACTATTGGGTATGAAAGTCTCCCTGGCTGGTTAACTATTGTGACATTCTCCCATGACTCATCAGGTTCTGGTAATCCTGCATAAGCATTTTTTGCAGCCTCAGCTATGGTTGTTAAATTCGCATCTACGAAGTAGCCATCCTTATTCTGCATTAAAGCGAAATTTATACCTATTTGTTCAGCATATGTTAGCTCTAAGTAACCGATTGAGAATGGATTCTGTATAACTGCTTGCGCTACTCCGGGATTTCCTTGAGCAGCTATCCCCCGATCACCGATCCTTTCATCAAAAGCAAATATTTTTGTCTTCCCATATTTCTCTGCCCACTCCTTGCTCACACTGGATAGGTAATCCGTGAAGATGTATGTTGTGCCACTACTATCGGATCGCTTGACTACTATTATATTACGATCTGGAAGATTTAGATCCGGATTTAACTGTTGTATCGCTGGATCATTCCATTTCGAGATCTTTCCTAAATATATATCAGCTAATA
Source organism: Candidatus Njordarchaeota archaeon (assembly GCA_029856625.1). Classification (GTDB taxonomy): domain Archaea; phylum Asgardarchaeota; class Njordarchaeia; order Njordarchaeales; family Njordarchaeaceae; genus Njordarchaeum. Next base: position 749 of record JAHKLG010000117.1, read on the forward strand.
CAGTACCATTCAACCTCAGCCTCCCTTTTAGCCCCGGTAGATTGTATATTATGACAATACCTCCTAGTGTTACTGGAAACTGTAATACAGTGCCTTTTTGCTCTGCTGTTCTCCATTCTTCACTATTCATAGGGGCATCGCTACAGGCGAAATCAACAGTTCCCTCTATTATCGCCCTTATTCCCGCCCCACTCCCAGTAGGTTGATAGTTGATAATTACATTCTTCCTAACATGCTTATACTCCTCAATCCACTTTGTCATTAATGGGTAAATGAAAGTTGATCCCTGACCTATCAGGGACTGGCCTATCGGAGATGTGGTCTGAGCTCCCGGTTCCGAAAAGATTACAGCTCCAATAATTATGCCAAGCATTATAGCCCAGATAATCGTATCAAGCACCATTATGCCAAGAATAATTATAGCTTTTCTCACCATAAGAACACCATTCATTGGTATGAAAGAGAAACTCCCCAAATCATCCAAATATTATTAACAAAAATAAATACTTCGCAATTCGTTCTCTATAGATCATATTAAATCTATATAGAAATACATATGCTGAGAAAGCTGAGCACCCCACTTTTAACTATAATTAGTTCAGAAATTCGCCGAATTAGGGGAAGCATCCGAAGAAAGTTTTAGAATTTCCTTAGCTTCTCTCACCATCTCTCTGATACTTCACGATAACTCTATAACACATAATTTAATCTGTTGAAATCCATAAAAAACAACCTACCAGAAACCCTAATATCAGTAATGATTATTCTCCCGCTAGCAATAGTCGTAGCGATAGCTTTAGGTGCAGTAATAATTAATTCCATAAGAAAACGAAGAAGAAAGAAACGATTGCTAATTCCTTCCTCATTCTTGGTTATTTTTATGAAGAAGAACTAGGTTCCCAGATGTCTATAATAACCATCTAGTGTGAATATTCTGACTCCGTGTTTCTCAGCATACTTTATAATTCTATTTTTAAGTAAGTGGGAATCTTCTGTCAATAAGTCTACGTTATTTATGATAGCAGTTGCTAGAATGACAGCATCCGCTGTATATAGATTCAAAGAATATATCATTTCTAAAGCGAGTTCTTTTACCTCAGATACTCTTACGAACTTTATAAGCCCCAGCGATCCAATATCCTCGAGAAATCTTCTGGTTTCATTTATTTTATCTCGTGAATAATTAGCTTTAGTTAGTGCTCTAATTATCTCTAATTGCACCCATTCATTACATAGAAGAATAATTCTCTCGTCTAGAACATCATCCTTGAGTCTCATAGCTAATTCTTCTTTTTCCTCACCTTTCTTAAACCATTTAACCAAAACCGATGAATCAGTAGAAACTATCATCTTATTCTTCCTCTTCATGCATCCTAACAACAATATCGGTCAAACTGGGATATTTCTCGGTTCCCTTACGAATCCGCTTTAACCGTTCCTTAAGCAATTCCTTATAATACTTCTTAATCAACATATTGATAGCCTCTTTAAATGCTTCAGTACGAGTTTTAAAAACCCCAATCTTCACAAGATAATCAACCTTCTCTAACAATTCAACATCTAGCCTTACATTAACCTGCTCTTTACGCATACATAACGCCCATAACTACCCTATCATAGTGAATATACTCTAAAGCGTATTACTAATTTGGTTTACAATTATGTATATCATATATAGTATATAAGAAGTGTTCTATATTAAAGCAGGGAGACCTTAAATATAGCTTGATTTAGCTAAAATCAGTTCTCATCCTAACTATATTAAATTGATTATTAGGGAATTTTCAGAAAAAGAAAAATAACTTGTTATACCCACTGTATCTCTGTCTCATTGTGCTTGGTAAGTTATTCTCCCTTAAACTTTGGCTTTCTCTTCTCTAAGAATGCTTTAATTCCTTCCTCTGCATCCTTTGTGCTTCTGGCTAAGCCAAATCCTAAAGATTCTAGAACTTTACCAACGGACTCCGCAGCATCTTTTCCATAATTAATTACGTATTTCGCTATCAAGAGAGATAATGCTGGTTTCTCAGCTATTCTCAATCCTATCTTTCTGGCTTCCAGTTCTAACTCCCTCGGTGGAACGACTTTATTAACCAACCCTATACTCTCAGCATCCTCTGCTGCGATATAATCTCCTAAGAATATCAACTCTTTAGCCTTACCCTCACCTATTATTCTCGTTAATCTTTGAGTAGCTGCTGCTCCGGGAATTATTCCCAGGCCTATCTCTGGCTGACCTAGTAGAGATCCACTTGCCGCCACTCTTAAATCACATGCTAAAGCTAGTTCTAACCCTCCACCTAAGGCGTATCCATGTATCGCTGCGATTGTTGGCTTAGTTAAATTCTCTATTATCTCGAAGACCTTCTGGATTCTCCTAGAGTATAAGAATGCGTCTACTCCGCTCATATCCTTGAATTCTGAGACATCAGCTCCAGCGCAGAACGCTTTTCCAGAACCCATGAATACTACTGCTTTTATCTCCTTATTATCTTCTATTTCTTTCAGGGCTTTTTCCATCTCTTCCAGCATCTTCGCATTTATCGCGTTTAATTTCTTCGGTCTATTAAGGATTATCCATGCAATGGGGTACTCGTATTTAACAATGATTGTTTCGAATTTCTTCTCCTCAACTCTATAACTGTAGAAACCTTTGCCGGATTTCCTACCTACCTCTCCCCTCTCTACCATCTCTTTTAATATTTTTCTAGGCTCATAGATTTCCATTCCCCTTACTTTTCTTAACTCTTCCAAAGCGCTAACAACCGTATCTATTCCGAATAGATCTGCGTACTCAAAAACACCCATGGGCCAGTTTAATCCGAGCTTAACTGCTTTATCTATATCCTCTTTCGAAGCTATTCCCTCCTCGAATAACATTGCGGCCTCATTTATGGCTGGTGCAACCAGTCTTATTATATCTACTTTAACTCCCGCTTTAATACTCACACTAGGTTTAGCAAACACTCCAGGAGCTGGATACTTATAATATCCCTTACCAGATTTCACACCTAGCTCATTCGATTTTGCCTTTTCCTCAAATGTTTTAGGTATTTGGAATTTTACACCTCTATCAATCATTGCCTGGAATATTTGATGGGTAATATCTATTCCTATGTAGTCAATAAGTTCGAAGATACCCATTGGGAAACCAGCCTTATACCTTGCAGCAGAGTCTATTTCGTCTACAGTATGTTCCCCGCTATCGACGCTCCATAGTGCTTCATGAAAGAGAGCGAATAAGATCCTATTTACTATGAATCCTGGGGAATCCTTGTTTACTAGCACTGGCTCCTTTCCAAGTTTCTTAGCTATATCCATGATGATATTTACTGTTTCGTCACTTGTTTTTTCTCCGCGGATTACCTCAACTAGTTTCATAATTACTGGAGGATTAAAGAAATGCATACCAATAACTTTATCAGGTCTCTTGGTAGCGGATGCAATCTCCGTAATTGATAACGAGCTAGTGTTCGTAGCCAATATAGCGTGTTTCGGAGCTACTGCATCAACTTCACTAAACACTTTCTTTTTTAAATCGATCTTCTCCGGAACGGCCTCAATTACGAGATCAGCTTCTTTACAGGCTTCATTAATATCTAATGTGGTTCGTATTCTATTGAGAATAGCCTCGGGAGGTTCCCTTAAAACTCCTTTTGAATATAGTTTTTCAAGGCTAATCTTTATTCTAGAAATAGCTCTATCCAGTATTTCTTGTGCAATATCCCTCATCCATACCTGGTAACCAGCCATAGCAAATACTTGTGCTATGCCATGACCCATGGTTCCAGCTCCTATTACAGCCACCTTCTTAATGCTCTCAACACTCATGCTTTACACCCCACCAATGAGCTCATTATCCTTATCGAAATTACATCTTAAAAAATCAACTGCTCTTATCGAAAATTTTTGTAAATAATATATAATGAAGTGACCTGACATTTTTCTTCACTAAAATTTGCTTAGAGAATTATTAGCGTTTTACATTACTTGCTTATAGGTGCTGGATGAGATAACTTTCAGTTCTCTAACCCTTATGTCATAGTTCTCTTCAAGAAGAGCTTTCCTTATTCTCTTATAATTCCTTTTTATCCTAATCCAATCATCTAGATCATTTGTAATTATTGTATCGATGTCATGGGAAAGCAT
>JAHKLG010000118.1 GCA_029856625.1 Candidatus Njordarchaeota archaeon
ATCTTTTTCCCCTAATGGCACTTAGCTCACCACATATCTCAGTCAATTTAGAGCAGTAATTTAGCTTGGTTAGTACCATAAGAGTCAAGTCTGCTATGTAGATTGCATCATTAAGCAATAATTTTACGTGATCAGTCGAGTAATATTCGTCTGGCGGAATAATACTATCTCTGTGCCTTACTCCATATCTGGGTCTAGTCCCCTCATCTTCTAGAGTTTTTGCTAGTGCCGATATCTTCTCCAATAGCTCGATAACCTCTGAATTAATCGATAATTTTACATTCCCTAATCTTATATCTGTCAGAATACTATCAATTTCCCAAGAGGGTTTATGGGTTTTGGGAGGCTCAAACCCTAGAGCTGCAATTATTGCTTTACATAATTTCTCCACGAATTGTTGTGCATGATAAACAGTGGCTCCTTTATATCTGGTATAATCTATGCTTTCTATTAACCTCCAGTCTTCAAGAGCTAGTCGTATCCATCCCTCAACAAGTCTTAGGTTATCCATGCCACTCACATTTTTAGAAGAGATCCCTCAGCTAGATATTCTTAGCGCAAAGAGAAACCAATTAACTATAATTCATGGAGCAAAATTAGGTAAAATTGTTACTATCAAAATTCAGTATTTGAGCAAATGATAGGGAGTGTTTTAACATAACTTAAGATTGTCTACTGATGAATAGGATTCGCAATTAAATACGTAATTAATCATGGTATCATCTTCTTTATTCTCTCCGCCGACAATATCAACAACAGCACTGTTATACAGATCATTGACAATATTGATACGATGGGAGGTATGAGATCGAATGATCCCTCTATGGCAAATCTTATAGCTTCTACAGAGTACGTTAGGGGAAGCATAAATGCGACTATTTGAAGGTACTTAGGTAATGATGAAACCGGGATAAATATGCCACATAGGAAGATCATTGGTAATCTAACTGAGTTAAGAATCAACATTGTATTCGTGGGATCTTTTATCAGGAATGCTATTAGGACCCCAAATGCTGAAAACATTAACGCAGACAATATCAAGACAGCAACTAAAAGGATCGAAAAAACACGTACATTTAAAATAAACGGGATTACAACGACGATAGTTGTTACAAGAGATAATATTCCAAAGGCGAAACTACTTAAGACCTTACCTAACGCAATACCAACATAGCTTACAGGAAAGAGAAGAAGCCTCTCGAACGAGCCCATTTTTCGTTCAAAGACAATCGAAGCTGCCGCCATTGATGTTGATCCAAAGAATAAGGAGAGAGCGATTAATCCGGGTATGAGATAAACGGATCGTGAACCACCCTTAAATAAGAAGGCTAACGTGAAGACTACTGGGAAAACTATGCCCCAACTTATTGTGGGAGGCTTCAGATAATACTCCTTTATATCTTTTTTCGCTATATATGTAGCCTTAATGATGTTCTCCCAAATCATTTTACTCAACCCGTTTGGTTCTTTCAAATTCTCTATCTTTATCAATAATTTTCACAAAAATATCTTCAGCATCTGCGCCCATTAGGTTAAGCACCACTATCTCTCTGTTTGACTCCTTTATGATCTTTAGGATAGCCTCAAGCGCTATTATGACATCATTCACCATTATGCGTATTGTATCTTGGCCAATTCTCACCCCTGCTACTCCCGGAATCTTAGAAAATACTCGTGGATCCCTTATTGGTGGATGAACCTGTAGCTCGATCACCTTGTTACTGGAAACCATTGCACGAAGCTCGGTAGGAGTCCCCTCCGCAATTATTCTTCCCTTATTAATTATTGCGATACGATCACACACTCTGAAAGCCTCGTAGATATTGTGAGTAGTGAGAAAAATTGTTATTCCCTTTTTGTTTAATTCGTGAATAAGCCTCCAGATCTGTCTCTTACTTTTAACATCCAAGCCTATTGTTGGTTCATCTAAGAAGAGTAACTTAGGATTGTGAACGAGGGCGGCAGCTATAACAAGTCTTCTTTTCAAACCTTTAGACAATGTTTTAAATTTCGCGTTTTTCTTGTCACTAAGACCGAAGAACTCTAATAACTCAATGGCTCTTTTCTTTCTCTCACTTCTCGGAACACCATACATTTCGGCGCAGAACACGAGATTATCAAAACATGATAATTCCATATATAAATTGGAGATATCTGGTACAACCCCTATAACTTTCTTAACTTTCGTCGTTTCCTTAGCTACATCAAAATTGTAGATAAATGCTCTTCCCCCATCTATTCTAGCTAACCCACAGAGCATCCGCACAGTCGTTGTTTTTCCAGCACCATTTGGCCCAAGAAAACCAAATATTTCACCCTTTTTTACCTTGAAACTTATCCCTTTGACGGCCATGAAATCGCCATAATACTTCACTAGTTTATCAGCAACCACCGCGTATTCCAATGAGATAACCTTCGCATAACTTTTTGACCATCTTAAGCTATCGTGGATTTTTTAACTTAATAACATTTTTAATTCTTTAAGAAAGAGATTACCATACAATATATGGTGATATTAATATACCTTGGTGTATTTGAACATGTCAGTTACCGTCTCAATTAAAGTGAAGAAGGAACTATTAGAACTAGCAGAAAAAATGGTTAAATACGGTATGGCCAAAAGTAGATCCCATGCATTCAACTTAATGATCGAGAGCGGACTAGAAGCTATTAAGAAGGAAGTAGAGTTCTGGGATCGGGTATATGAAAAAGCTAAAGAGTTGAAAAAGAAGAAAATCAGGTTAGAACATGGTAAATTAAACGAACTATTATCAGAGGATAGAGAAAAATAGTTTTAATAGTTATCCTTTTCTCTGCAAATAGAACCATACCTTCTGGCTCCAGCATCTATTAGGTACTTTCCAGCCCTGCGCGGGTAGTGAAGGGATGATCTAGCTTGACACCAACGTGATTATTGCGTATATGGATGTGAAAGATCCTAATCATTCAAAAGCTGAGCGGTTATTAAAGCTTATTAGGGATGAAGCCAAAGTGGTTAGTGAATTGACGAAAATTGAGCTCGCATCGGTTTATTCTAGAGGAAACGTTAGTGATCCGCAAGCATTTGCTATATACTCGATAAATGAAGTAGAGGCGAGGATAATAAGAGTAGACTTTAGTAGGGTTCTTCTAGAAGCCTTTAAGCTATCAAGTGCTTTGAAGCTAAGAACCTTAGATTTGCTTCATATATCAATTTGTAAGATTGCTGGAATAGAACGTTTCGCGACTTTTGACAGAAACATTATCGCTAGGAAAAAGGAGCTAGATAAAATCAATATAAGGATCATAACATAGACTCTTGACGGCTTTTCCCAGAAATTACTTATTCTGATTTGTCAAAAATTTTGTGTTTTAGAGAGATTACCAAAGAGAATCTGGTAAAGAACTATCTAAAAAATATACCGAGAAAATTTCCAAGAGGCTATGATATTCTCTTAAGTGGGAAAGAAGTCGAAGAATGGCTAGATAATAATGTTATTTCCCAAGGTAAAATACTTGAGGGTATGTGGCAAAGTATTTCGCTGGAGAGCATTAAAATTAAGAATACTTGGAGAATATCCATCACGCCTGAGTTAGCCTTAGAGATAACTCTTCCATAAATAGTTAATGATGCACTCATTTTGTCAACTAATCTTGGAAGCTGATTTTAGAAAGCAAACTAACCAACACAATGTGCATTAGAATAGTCCTAACAGGAACTACATACGCATTAAAGATTCTCATTAACGTCCCTTTAGACTCGTTCTTGTTTCTCATGAAGGATCATTGAATACACTTATATAGCATAATATCTATATAACAGTATAATTGTAGAATTTGCTTGGTAAGAAAGATGAGTACCGTAAAGGTCGATAAGAAAATCCTAAAATTATTAGATAGATTCCAAGCAGAAATTCTTCTCAAATACGGTGTAAAACTAGATAAAAAGGAAATTGTGGAGAAAGCAATAGAATGGGCGCTTGCCAAGGAAGAATTCATCAAAGAAGTACTCTTAGGGAAAAAAGGAAAAGACAGAATGCTGGATCTCTTGGAAAAGCCAATTGACTGGGGAATAGAAGATTCATCTATAAACATTGATAAGCATCTTTATGGTGAATAATTTGGGCATCTTTGTAGACACAGGAGTATTCGTCGCTGCGAGGAACTCAAGGGATATAAATCATGAGAAAGCAAAAAGACTACTGAAGAAAGCCCTATCGGGTGAATGGGGAGAAGTATTCACGTCTAGTTATGTTTTCGACGAAGCAGTCACATTAGCGCTAGTTAGAACTAGGAGACCAGAGATAGCAATTGATATTGGAAACTTTATTTTATCATCCACGACTATAAGAATGCTTTTCGTTGATAAAGAAGCGTTCAAACTTGCCTGGAAAATCTTCAGAAAATATGCAGATCGTAGATTAAGTTTTACTGACGCAACTAGTATAGCGCTCATGAAACTCTACAAAATAGAGTACATCATGTCCTTTGATAGACATTTTGACGGAATAGTATCAAGAATATCCTAATTTCTCCCCATCAATCCCTCGTTTTAAGATACTTCTTGAGTCTTCAGCAATCACTTCTTCCTTCTTCGGCTCCCCTCCTCTTCCTATGCTTCTTGGAACTACTTCCTCGTCCTCTATTAATCTGTTCATCATCATTCCCACTATGAGCGCTATTACGGATATTATTCCTGGGAGCTTGTAAGCTATTGCTAGAAGGAATATTAGATACACGACCATTACGTCTAGTATCTGTAGTAACTTCATAATAACTCCTCCTTAGCACCCATACCCCATTAATATTAGCAGCAGAGCTAGTGCAAAAAATTAAAAATTTACTTTCACTCTAGTATCAAATTTAATATCAATGCTACGTATGTAGCAAATAATCTAGAACAT
>JAHKLG010000119.1 GCA_029856625.1 Candidatus Njordarchaeota archaeon
CCTCCTTAGAGAGGATTTCACTTTTTATTAGCTCTATAGTTAACTTAGCCACGATGTCTTCTCCAAATTTTTTTCTTAACTCAATAGCCACTTTACTAGTATTTTCGGGTGTTAAAGGTAGATTTCTTTTCATGGTTTCTTTAAAGATTACTTCACCCATGGAGACGACTGGAATTCCGAGCTCGCGTGCAGCTTCAGCTAATGTACTTTTGCCAGCACCTGGCATGCCTGTAATTAAGACCCCTATGATCATTTTTAACCCTACCAACTAGTTTTTCAATTTCTCAGAAGGATTCATGATTTATACATCCGAGCTTTGAGCCAAAACTTTTAAGTATTGTCCCGACTCGCTACTATCATAAGCAAAGATTTAATGGTGAGTTTTATGACGCATGGATCCCTGGATAAAGCTGGTAAAGTTAGAAGAGCTACATTAGAAGCTATGAAAGCTTTAGGTATCGTACCGAAGGAAAGGCGCACTCCGCCGCCGAGAGTAAATAATAGGGAAAAGTATTATAAGAGGTTTATACTAGGTTTAAGGTGGGGGCAACCTAAGAGAAGAAGAAGATAAAAGAGTAGTAAAATTTAAGATTCATGAACTTTCCAATGTAGCATCCTCATTAACACCCTGATACCTTGCTCTGGAAAGGTATTCTAAACCTTTATTCAAGATCCCTTCTTCCTAATAATTTTCAACTATCTGTCTAAAAAATAGAAATGTAGACGAAAATTTAAATTAAGTAACACGCTATACTGCAAATTCTAGCGGTAGTACCCAAAATGAAGTTTTGATGAAAGCGGATTATGATGTCTGAGAAGACGAGAACAAGGAAAAAGGAAAATGTTATTGAGGACACAGAGATTGACGAAAGAAAATTAAGGCAAGAAGCTTTGAAAGAATTAACTGCCCTACCAGGAATTGGTAGGAGCATTGCAGTTAAATTAATAGACGCGGGATATACATCCCTAAAGCTCGTTGCGGTGACATCTCCTAGGATTCTTTCAGAGGAAGTGGGTATTGGTGAAAAAACAGCAGAGAAGATAGTAAATGCCGCTCGTGAAGCTATGGGGCTTGAATTTTTAACGGCATTAGATTTCTTAAAAAAGAGAAAAGGGGTTAAAAGAATTACCACTGGATCTAAAGCATTAGATGAGCTTCTAGGAGGAGGAGTAGAAACTCAAGCTATAACTGAGTTTTATGGGGAGTATAGAACGGGAAAAACACAAATTTGCCATACACTCGCTGTTACTGCACAATTACCCGAAGATAAAGGAGGGGTAAAGGGGAGAGTTCTCTATGTTGACACTGAGGGTACATTTAGACCCGAGAGAATAGTACCTATAGCGAAGAGATTCGGTTTAGATCCGGAAGAGGCACTTAAGAACATTATTGTTGCTAGAGTATTCTCAACAGATCATCAGATGGAAACCATTAGGAGAGTTAAAAAGATAATTCCAGTCAAGAATATTAGATTAATAATAGTTGATTCTCTTACAAATCATTTTAGAGCCGAATACGTAGGCATAGATACGCTTGCGGTTAGACAGCAAAAACTTAACGTGCATTTGCACGATCTGCATAGAATAGCGTTTGCATTCGATGTGGCGGTAGTGGTGACTAACCAGGTGGTAACTAACCCAGCAACATTTTTTGGAAATCCCGTGCATGCTATAGGAGGCCATATACTGGCTCATAACGTTACGACTAGAGTCTCTCTCAGAAAGGGTAAGGGAAACAAGAGAATTGCAAAGTTAGAGGATAGTCCATATCTTCCAGAAAGCGAAGTTATTTTTGAGATTTCTGATGATGGGATTAGAGACGCTGAGGAAATAGAATAAGCCACTCACAAAAATAAAATAGCTCTAAACTCTCATTGATGAAAAAATAGAGTGTGTAAAAAAAGCATAGAATTGATCACTAGTATCCAGTTTTGCCTATACGTTTCCTAGCATAATCTATAATTTTCCTTGCGAGAGTTTCGCCAATTCCAGGGATGATAGATAATTTGGAAACAGAGGCTTGAGCGATTTTCTCTAGAGTATCGAAGCCGTATTGTTTCAATCTCCGCGCTCTAACTCGTCCTACATCTGGTATTTTAACAAGTTCTAATAATTCCTCAGTTATACCATGTTCCACGCGTTCTCGGAGAATATCTATCTTTTTCAAAAAACTTGGAGAGAGCCTAAGAGTGCTAGCTAATTCTCTAGAACAATATAATAGCCATTCGCTCACACGTATAAGCTCTCTAAAATCACCACCGCTAAAATTCGGGGAGAAGGGAGTTAAAATATCTTTAACTGGTATTTCATTTATCCATAGGAGTAAGATGGCAGTACTAGCTACCGATGCTAATAAATCCTCTTCCTCTTGTGATAATTCAATATATTGCCCTTTTGCCAAACTTTCTAAGCATATTCTTAATCTTTGAGGGATTAACAGGACGAAGTCTTCATGCTCTTTTATGCTTGTTGGGATATTAAGGACGAATCTAGCTAAAGTTTGGAGATCAGTTAGTAATTTCATTCTCATCGAGAGAGTATCAGGAGTACGATTAATTGCATAAAGCAACTCTAATTCTCGAGCTTTTCTCTCAGTTCTCCATTTTGTGAGAACTTTTATCAACTCACGCGCAGAAACTGGATCAAGATAAAGTTGAGAAATTTTTCTTCCAATAATTGTTGGAGAAAATCTGGTAGAAGGATTAGTAATTTTATGGATTGCCTCTTTATCAGATAATTTATGATTATCAGTATACGCTTCTATATAATGCCAAGATAAGAGATCCTCCATGCTCTTCAGTAAGTTTTCCTCTAACGACGTTATCGCATAAGTATCATTTCTTCTTAAAGCTTGCCAGTAATAAAATGTCTTCTTAAAGAACGAAATCATATCAATAAAATTTGGCCGCCTTTTTTCCTCCGAAACGATATAGGCCAGTACTTGAGCACGTAGAATAGGGAGATGAACTCCTAAGAATGAGCTTATAGGCTCAGGAGTTCCTAGAATGTATCTCTGGAAAAATTCAATCGCATTCCTTTCATTACTAGCTATTAAAACAGCCTCACCAACGACGTCTAACCCAGGCCTACCCGCTCTACCTGCTCTTTGTTTGTAATGAGCAACGCTGATTAACACGTTTCTACCCAGAAGGGGATCATAAACTATATGTTCAATAATTACTCTGCGAGCTGGTAAATTAATACCAGCGCCAAGTGTGGGGGTGGCAACGATGACCCCTATTTTTCTTTCTCTAAAAGCTCTTTCAACTAATATTCTCTCCTCCCTGGTAAGTCCAGCGTGATGAAAAGCTACTCCTCTCCTTAAAACGCTTGCTAGGCTTTCTGTTAAGGGAGTAACTTCGTCTACAGTTTCTAAGAGCTCACAAGCCACATTTGGAGCTTCCGGAAATAGTTTCGTAAGCCCCGTTTTCTCAAGCATGTTAGCTATTTTCTCGGCAGTTGTTTGAGAGAGTTTTCTTGAGCGGCGGAAAATTAGTATTTGCCATAATTGGCCATATTTCTTTGCCATGGATAAGAGATCGTATGTTAAATCTAAGACATGTTTTATGAAGCCTCGTCCGCTTATGGGATTTTTCTTTACTTCGAAATAACCTATTTTTCCATTGTCTAATCTGTCGTAAAAAATTTCCATTAAAGTTTGAGAAAAATCGTCATATGAGAGTGTACGTGTAATAATTTTTGCTGAACCAGATTTTATTTCCTCAATCTTTACTTTGGTTCCGAGAATTTTTTTGACTTCCTCAAGAAAATTTTCAGTGAAATAATCAAGGAGAGTTTGAGCTGGTGTTGAGAATTCCTCAATGCTCTTCTCTTTTACAATTATCTTTTCTTCTTCCGCTGGTTTTGGATCGTAAAAATAGATTCTTGAGTGTTTCGGCAGATATACTCCCTCCAGTAATTTAACGGGTCTATGGTTGCTTATTATGAGCTCAGCTCGAAGCCATTCAGCTATTTCATCTGGATTAGAAATAGTCGCGGAAAGGGCTATTATTTGAATACCTAATTCTAGGAATTTCGTTATAACCGCGTCTAATAGAGCGCCTCGATCGCTTTCTCCAATTAAATGGATTTCATCAACGATAATTAAGCCAACTTTAGAAAGCCAATCTGGACTCTCTCTTCTTATCATATCAGCTTTTTCATATGTAACGATTATTAAATCATACTCCCAGCCCAATCTTTTAACCGGTATTTCTCGATAATCACCTGTCGAAATACCAAGTTTTACAAATGGATATCTAAATGTCAAAGTGTTTTTAAGTTCTTCAGCTAATGCTTTGTAAGGAACAAGGAAAAGTGTCTTCTTGCCTTTCTTGAGAAGTAATGAGACTGCTAGCACTTCTCCAACAAGAGTTTTTCCAGATCCTGTTGGCGCTACTATCAAGAGATTATTTCCTTGTAAACCTTTTTCAATAGCTTTGCACTGAAAGTCTCTGAATTTATAAATCCCAATTTCTTTAAGTCGCTTCAGAAGTATTTCTGGTAAGAGATTACTCATCTCTTCTATTTCTACCTCATGCTCATCTGTTGCACTATTTCTCATTGAGGCACCATTGCTGTTAGTTCACTAGCTTAGAGTAGAAGTATAATGAACTTCCTCTTTATTTCTTCCCTAAAAATACGAATAATTAATCGGTTAATTTAGCCCCTAACCGCATTTTTAAAGTGATATGCCTTAAAAAGGGGTGTGTGAGACATGATAAGTTTAAAAATGTTTGAAGAGTAAGCTAAAGAGAGTATGTAAGACAAATATCCGAAAGCAAATTTATATAAACTAGGAGGCTATAGAAATGGCAAG
>JAHKLG010000012.1 GCA_029856625.1 Candidatus Njordarchaeota archaeon
AATATAGCCTCTTTCACGGGCACGTCAATATTGTTGTCATGAAACACAGCCTTTATTTCCCCCGCTAGTATTCCACCATACCCAAAGGATATGTCGCGATCGACCACGAAAACTTTTGAGACGTCCTTGATTGCCTTTACAATATCCTGCTTGGGAAATGGTCGGAATGCTCTGACTTTGATAGCCCCTATTTTCATTCCTTTTTCACGCAATTTATCAACAACAGCCTCAGCTTCTTCAGCTACGGTACCCATTGATATGATAAGGTACTCTGCATTATCAGTTTTATACTCTTTGATTAAATCTCCATGCCATGTGCCGAATATTTCTTTAAATTCTTGAGATGCCTTCTTAATTACAGCAACAGCGTTATCCATCGATTTCTGAATAGCTAGGCGAACTTTTGCATAATCCCATGGAAATAATATATTACCATATGTAAGAGGTTCAGCAATCTTTGGATTCACCACGTAATGGGGCGGCTCATAGGGTGGCAAGTATTCATCCACTTTCTCCTGATCATGAATAGTGACTGGCATTGTGGTGTGACTGAGAACGAAGCCTTCTAGACAAACCATTGCAGGAAGTAAAACATTTTTATCTTCGGCAATTTTGTACGCTTGAATAATAGTGTCGAGAACTTCTTGATTATTAGAAGCAAAAAACATTATCCAGCCTAAATCCCTAGCGGCTAATGCATCATTCCAGTCTGCCCAAATATTCCACGGAGGAGCCATTGCTCTATCCACTACAGCCATAACTACTGGTACACGAGCTCCTACAGCCCAGCTAATCATTTCAAACATATAAAAGAAGCCATGACTAGAGGTAGCGGTAAAAGCTCTTGCCCCAGCTGCTGAAGCCCCTATAATCGCAGCCATCGCGGAGTGTTCTGATTCCACTGTGATAAATTTAGCTTTCATCTCTCCTGTATCAACCCACTTAGAAAGAGTTTCTACGATTGTTGTCTGGGGAGTAATTGGATAGGCAGCAATAACTTCTACCCTGCTTAAGCGTGCTCCCCAAGCAGCAGCATCATTCCCAGTTATAACATCTATCCTTGGCATCATTTATCCCTCCCTAATTTTAGAAATCGCTTTAACAGGACACACTTCGTAACAAATTAAACATCCCTTGCAGTAGTCATAGTTTATTTTTGGATAATCTCCTCGTTTACCTACGATTATAGCTCCCTCTGGACAGTACATCCAGCATTGATAACATTTAGTACATTTGCTCTCGTCTATCATTGGTCTAAAAACACGCCATGTCCCCGTCTTTCCACCGGCTCCAATTTTGGGTTTCGAGATAGGTAATAAAAGGTGTTCCTCAGACATTTTGCTCCCCCGGATTATAATTCCTTAACTATTTTCGTTTGAGTATAAGCTCTTCTCGAAGCTTCAGCATTTAATTCACCAACACTACCACTCCATGTATCTCTAATTGCTTCTACAACAGAATCTATCGATGGCAAATTCATCACTTTGGCAAAAGCTCCGATCATCGCTGTATTAACAACGGGTATACCAGCTACAGTGAGCTTAAGCTCCAATGCGATATCAGTAGCATTCACTACCGCAACTCGCAGCCTTTTGTCTTTAATTTCTTTGGGTATTTCTTTACTCCTGGTATTCAAAATGAGCGTGCCACCTTCCTTAAGTTGGTCAAGTATATTTGTTATCTTTAATAAGCTTTCATCAAAAACTATGGCAACATCAGGGTTGTGCACGAAATGATGGTACTTAATATATTTATCAGATATTCGATTATAGGCGTAAACTGGTGCGCCTCTTCTTTCAGCACCAAAGAAGACGATTGACTGAGCCCACAATTTTTCTTTTACAGCAGCTTTAGCTAATATACGAGAGGCAGTTACAGCTCCTTGACCGCCTCGTCCAAGCCAGCTAACTTCTATCAGCAAATAATTCACCTTGATTGGGTTATTCTGCGAAAATTATTAATGGGTTGACGATCTTTAAGAAGATACCATAAATATGTCCATCCGTTAGAAACATTTGAGTTTGATAAGGTATGAAGTATGGCAGAAAATCCTATGGAATCTTTCTCAGAATTCAAAGGATGGGTAATTAAGAAGAGAGAACATGGTAAAATAGTCTTTTTAGATCTGAGAACAATGACTTTGCCATGGCAAATTCTCCAGGTGGTAATTAAAAAGGGGATCTTTCCAGACGAGAAATGGGGACTCGTAGAGAAAATTTCCCAAGAATCCGCGATAATTGTGAAAGGTCGAATGGTGAACAATCCTAGAGCGCCAGGAGGGAAAGAGTTAATCGCCAATGACGTAGAGGTAACATCTATTGCTGAATCCCCGTATCCTCTAGGAAAAAAAGAGTAACCCCCAGATGTTCTTATGAGGTGGAGACATTTAGCTATTAGATCCCAAAAATATACGAAAATTTGGATTGTGAGAGATTCATTACTAAGAGCTGCTAGAGAATACTTCACTAAAAATGGATGGTATGAAGTATCACCACCTATTTTAGTTAGCACAGCATGCGAAGGAGGAGCAACTCTCTTCTCAGTGAACTACTTTGATGACGCTAAGGTATATCTATCGCAATCAGCACAGTTATATTTGGAGGCAATGATTTTTTCACTTGGCAAAGTTTGGAGCCTAACCCCCTCGTTTAGAGCTGAAAAATCAAGGACAAGACGACATTTAGCGGAATATTGGCATCTTGAGGCGGAAGCAGCATGGTATGATTTAGATGACATATTAAAAGTTGAGGAAGAGCTTATTTACTACGTTATTCAAAGATTACTTGAGAACGATGTGGCTTCCCGGATTATTAAGGAATTCAGAGGATCACTAGAGATGCTAGAAGATGTGAGAATTCCTTTCAAGAGGATAAGGTATGATGAAGCTATTGAGATTTTGCAGTCAAAGGGATTAAAAATCGAATGGGGCGACGATATTGGTGGGGATGAGGAAAGGATATTGTCAGAAGAGATCGGAGAATGGTTCTTTTTGACGCATTTTCCAGCGAATATTAAAGCTTTCTATGTTAAACTTGACGAAAAGAGACCTGAGGTAAGTTTATCTGCAGATTTGTTAGCTCCTGAGGGTTATGGAGAAATAATTGGGGGAAGTCAAAGAGAGGATAAAGTAGATGTTTTAATCGAAAGGATAAAGTCGGAAGGTTTCGATCCGAAAGATTATGAATGGTATCTTGATTTAAGAAGATATGGAAGTGTTCCTCATAGCGGTTTTGGATTAGGAGTGGAGAGATTATTGATGTGGGTTCTTAAACTCGACCACATAAGAGACTCCTTGCCGTTCCCGAGACTAGCTAGAGTTAAAAAATTCATATAGCAGAGACTCTTATTATAATAACCTCTTGATCAATGATGAATTCATCCTTGAGCGATTAGATGAGCGGCGATGGGCAGGCTGAGATCTATGGATTAATTATTATTCAAAATTAAGCAAGAGTCATAGAAAGGTAAAATTTAAAAAAGAGACCCAATTGTGTGGAATATTGTTGGCTTAAATTATCCACCCGCCCCCGCGGCCGGAAGCTAAGCCCTCCCACGAGGGACCGAGTACCGCGCTCCGCGAGGGCGCGGGAAAGGCCCTTGCTGCGTCCTCCTTAAAGGGGGACGCGGCCACAGGGGAGGGGTCACGCCCGTTCCCATTCCGAACACGGAAACCGTGGGGGCGGGGTTTTTAATCCTTCTTTTGAGTTAAAGTCTGATGCGTGTTTTTCTTGGCTAATGTGCTTTAATTTTTATCCAAACGATATCTTAGAAGGTAATAATATGCTGTGAGTATTACACATATTATATTGTGCTTTTAATTTGGATGTGAATGTTTCACAAAAAGATTTAATCAAAAATAAACTATCAAATAGATTTGAATGAGAAATTTTGGTATAACCTACTATGGAGGGAATAGATGTGAGATGGGAGGCAGCTTATGATGAAGCAAAAACGTTAAGAGAGATTATCGCAGCAATATCAGGTGTGATTAGTGAAGGAAATTTCTATGTGAAAGAGGATGGGGTAGAATTCTCTGCAATAGATGAGTCAAGAGTAGCAATGGTTATTCTGAAAATGCCGACTAATGTTTTTCATAGGTATGAATTTGAACCCCCTGAAGGAGGGGATACGATAATCATTGGTATCAACTTTTCAGAACTGAAAAAAGTTTTTCAAAGAGGTAAGGCCAAAGATAGCGTATTATTATCACTGAGAAGAGAGAGAAATAGACAATTCTTCGCAGTTACTTTCTATAGAGGAACGATAGACGAGAGATCCCTTCAAAGAACATTTGCATTACCGATAATCGAGATACCGGAAGAAACTAGAATAAATATAAAGGAGCTCCAGTATGATGTCTCGGTAGAATTCGCTCCTGCTAGTTTCCTTAATGATATAATCTCTGATGCAAAAGTAGTCGGTGAGGATTTAAGACTCGTGACCTTAAGCGATAGCAAGGAGATGAGGTTCGTAGCAGAAAGCGAGACAGGGGGTTTTTATGAATATGTTGCGCCTCTAGAACGAGAAGATACCGTAGTTCAGTATGAAATAAGAAATGATGCTGAAGCATTATATTCTCTTGACTTCTTAAAGAAATTCATCAGAGCAGCTAAAGTTGCTGATGTCGTTAGGATTGAGTACTCAAAGAATATGCCGCTGAAAATGACTTTCATGATTGGCGGCGGAACAGAACTTATTTACTTATTAGCGCCTAGGATACTTTAAGGCATAGAGATATTTTGATTTTGACAAGCGATGATCTCATAAAATTACTGCGAAGTCATTGAAAGTGTATAAAAAATACTGAAGTTCATGACATTGCATTGTTAAACTTTATGTATGTTTTTTGTAATAGTGTGATTTAAATGGAAATTACGAGTTATGAGCTAAATGACTGGGAGGTGGGATAATTGGTTTACAAAGATAAGCATGGCTACTATAGGTTCAAAATAGTTTTCTATGGTCCATCAATGGCTGGGAAAACCACAATGGTGAAGATGCTATATAATAAGATCCTTGGGCTCAAAAAAGGAAGAATTCATTCAATAGAGGGAACTGACGGTAGAACATTATATTTTGATTACGTACCATTCGCTACTAAGGGAAAAGTACTATTTGACGTTTATACTGTTCCGGGACAGAGAAGGCATAAAAGGCAGAGAAAGCTAGTTCTAGAAGGAGCTGATGCTATAATTTTCGTAGTTGATAGCGATCCTAATGCATTAAATGAAAATATCTACAGCATTAATGAACTCAGGGAATTCTTAGGAGATAAATGGGGAGAAATCCCTATAATTATTGCTCTAAATAAGAGAGACTTGGCGGATGCCCTGCCAGAGACTGTTTTGTTAAGAGCGTTAAGACTAGATGGTCCATTTCCAGTATTTAGAACAATTGCTATAGATGGAAAAGGGGTTAAAAGGGTTTTTCAGGAAGCTGCTCGGCTTGCAATGCTATATAGAGTCTTTCCAGATATTTACAAGGAACAACTAGCAGATCTAGCAAGGATCACGCGAGAAAGAATAGGTGCGGTCTCGGAAGAATAGAAGAATAAAAAATAAAAGTGCAGATATGTTTTTGTCCTCTCATTCCTTAGCAACAATATCTAGAAGAGATATAGCCTCTAAGATGGCTGTTCTGGCGAAGGGGGGGATCTGAGGATCATCCGTTATCTCCTGCAAAATATCTATAGCATTTGCAGCCCTTAAAGCAAGACTTAATTCCTCATTTTCTAATTCTCTTAATGCATTACGAGCTGCTCTTCTAATATTTCTTGGTGTGCTTAAATCACGAGAGATTTTTACGAGAATTTTTTTAGCATTCTCTAGTGCCTGCCTTTTTTCATCAGAACTCATGGTTCATCCCTCCAGAAAAGAGTTTAGATAATTTAGTAGAGTTATTGAATTTTAATTAGGAAGAGTATTGGGGTTAAAAAAGAAGACAGCACAAAATGATTCATAAAGCTTTTCTTGATAGCTTGCAATTTGATCCTAAGATACTCTTTTCTTTCTCGCAATTCGATATGCTTCGGTCCATTTTACCTTTGCTGGATTTCTTTTTCTTTCTAGCGCATGGATCTTACACTTTTTTGAACAAAACCATAATTCTTTACCAGATGTAAAAACGTATTTAATGCCCGTACCAGGGGGTATTTCTTTTCCACAAAAAGAACATTTCGGCATTCTCTTTACCTCCTTTGAGCTTTAATTCTGGTAGCTTCTCTCTCAGTTTCCCTTAGCATTAAAATATCCCCTGGCCTCACAGGACCCTTCACGTTTCTAGTAATTATTCGACCCTTATCGGGACCCTCTAATATTCTTGCTCTTACCTGAATAACTTCACCAGCCCTACCCATGCGTTCTACAATATATTCAACGACTGCAGGAATTCCTATATCTTCAATTACAGATGATTCTTCCGATTTTTTCTCCTCTCCCTTTTTCTTTTTTGGCATCTTTAGCACCCGTATAAGAGAAATATTGAAAGGATAGGATGTGAGGGATATTTAAAATGCTATTTTTTCACTAAACGAAGTTCGCGTATTTTCTGAATAATTCTCTGAAGTTTCTCAGTAGCTCTCCCAGGATCCACAATCGCAGCCGAAGATGCCGGACGTTCTATACCCGCAGCTTTACCAAGTTCTGCTTTGGAAGGGACGAAAAGGTATGGTACTCCTCTCTCTTCGCAGAGCGGAGGTAAATGCATGACGATTTCTGGAGGATTCACGTCCATTGCGATATAAACAAGCTTGGCCTGTCCTCTTTCAATGGCTTTAGTAGTTTCATTTACGCCTTTTCTTACTTTACCTCCTTCACGTCTCACTTCTTCAAGGAGTTTTAAGGCTTCTCCAGCTAATTCTGAGGGGGTTTCCCATGTTACATAAGGCGGTAATGACATACATAATCACCTTCTTGTTTTTCATCGGATCATCTATTTTTTTATTCATTTATAGGTGGGAATATAAAGGAAGTTTCATTCAAGCTTTATATTTTTCTTCTTTAACCATTCATCAAGATTTCGTATAATCTCTCTCGGATCCTTTCCCTCACAAGTCACACCCATAGAAACCATCGTACCTAAGACGCTCTTTATTGCACCCCTAAGATCCTTTACATACATACTATCCATTTTCATCTTAGCAATTTCGACTACCTTCTCTAAGGATAAATCTCCTATAACTTCCTTACCTGCCTGACCAGATCCCTTTTCCTTTTTTAACTCTTTAAGGATGAGAGCCGAAGTATATGGGACTCCAACCTCTATTTCCCATTTTCTCTCTGCCGTATCAACTATTACCTTAACAGGAACAACCAAACCCTTCCAAGAGCTAGTTGCCTTGTTAATATCCGCTACAACCCTACCAACAGGCAAACCCAGCTGACCCAAAGCTGGTCCTAAGGGGGGCCCTGGTGTAGCTTCCCCTCCCTTTACAAGGAATGTTAAAGTGATCTTCTTCCCCATTCGTGACCCCTACTTCCCACTGGATTAACGAAACATATCCAATAATCACAATATTTAAAAAATTCCTCTAATCGATTTTCTCCAGATGCTCAGCTTAGAAGATTATCAAGCATAGCAAAATTTCTTTACTATTTCTTCTTTTTTCTACTTCGTGATTATATTCTCTTATCTACAAGTTATAGGTTCATTTTTATCTTTCTCGTACTTAAAGTTTAGAAGTGCGAAGTATTGTATTGAAGTAAACTCAAAAATAACATCAAGAGAAGTCAAAATGAGCTGTTGACGAGGTACAATTTAATCATAGCTCTGCACAAATAGATACTTTAGCACGGTTTTCCAAGATTAAATAGAAGTAGAATGGTGGGCCCGGGCGGATTTGAACCGCCGACCTCCCGGTCTCTGAATACCCCCTTAAAGTTCTTCTTGAATTTCTGAAATCTTTTTTATTGAACTGGAGTATTTATCAGCCGGGCGCTCTAGCCAGGCTGAGCTACGGGCCCATTTTACTTTAAGCTCCTCTGTCTATATCAATTATTCTAGCCTTCATATCTGTTTTTAAATTTTTTGCGGTAGATTATTAACAATGCACTCCCCTTACTTCCCTTCTTAATCGTATCCAAGAATTTCCTATTGTTGGCAAATTAGATGTTTAATTTTCATAATGATTCGTTGATAATTACTGAATTCTGAAGGCCTTAGTAGATCTGGAGTAGTTATCATCATTTGTAGAGGATGTTAGCCTTGGAGGTCGAACTTAAACGTGGCCAAAAGTGTCTTATTAAAAGTGAGCGAGGCGGCTATTTCTTCATCGTAGAGGGCTTATTAGAAATATTTGGTATGCAATTAGGAGCTGGTGAAAAAATATACGTTCCCATTGGGCGAGTTTTTCCTATCCTAGTTATTGAGGATTCTAAGCTTATTCTCGAAAACTGCGATTTAGTACGCATTAGTGAAGATCTTTTTCCTCCAGAATGGTTTAAGACAATAGAGCGCATACTAAATGCCATGGAGGATAAGAAAAATTTATCCATATGCGTACTTGGATACACAGATGTTGGTAAGAGCTCACTTATTCTCTTGCTAACAAATAAATTAGTTAAGAAGGGGTATACTGTAGGGATACTTGATGCAGATATTGGGCAATCAAAAATTGGTCCCCCTGGAGTTATTGGTGCTGCAATAATTCGCCATCCAGTTCTAGATCTAAGCGATATTCCGATGGAGGTAGGATACTTTATTGGGGATAAGACGCCAGAAGGACATCTCTTGCCACAAGTGATTGGGGTAAGCAAGTTATTCTCCTTTCTCAGAAATAAGTGTGACGCAATATTAATCGATACTACTGGAATGGTTCATGGTGGTCCTGCTAGAGCATTAAAACTGTACAAAGTGGATAATGTTCATCCAGACTTTCTTATAATCTTAGAAAAGTACAGAGAGGCTGAACACCTTGTAAAACTTCTTCAAAAATCGGCAAATGAGATAATCCGCCTACCATCTCCAAAGACTTTAAAATCAACTGCCCGACCTGCCAGAATAGCGCTTAGAACATATAGTTTTAAGAAATTCGTAAAAACAGCGCATGAAAAAACTATAGAAGTAAAGTTCAGTGACATCTCTCTTCAAGAATGTGTCTTGGGAACTGGTTATCCTATCCCGAATCCAGCGAAGGTCTTTGAAGACGTAACAATTTTATGGGCCGAAGTGAGTCCAGACATATTCCTAATAATAACCAGAGAGCCCAAACATCTGCACGCTAAGGAAGAGCTTACCGCCAAAGCACGAAGGCTGATGGTATCTATAAAAACACTTTTCATAGCCTCTCGGATGAATGTTTCTAAGGAAACTATAAAACATTCGCCTATTCTTTCTAAAATGGGCGCTGAAAACGTTGAGGCGATCGCTAAAGTGATATTACGAGCGAACATCACGGAAATACCGATAAGGATAATCCCAAAAAGTGTATACGAAAATCTTTACATAGGTCTTCTCAATAAGAGCGGGGATTTAATAGCAGTAGGTATTTTAAAAGATATAGATTTTCAGCATCAAAAGATGCTAATTAAAGCCCTCTTTTTCAAGAGTCAAAATGATATTGCAATCATCCGGATGGGTTACCTAAAATTAAACGATAACTGGGAAGAAATCGGAAAAAGGAGAATTGGCGTGGGATAACTTTTGATTGTAGTCAAATCGGACAATTTGACTATAATTAATTGCGGGGATTCAGAGGTATCTACTGATGAACATGAATCTTGCTTTTTATAGAGTTTAGTTAGAAAATAGTGTGAATATTTGATATACCGGAGAGCAGATTAATTGTATGGCTTAATTAGAGATATCCGCAAAAAGTATGTACATCTTTCCATTTATTAACAAATGATAAGATAAACTCAAATAGGCTGAGAATTTAGAGTTAAAAAAGTATTTTATTGATAGCAGTTTTATTATATGTGATAGTTAGCGATTATCTGAGCAATAATTTTTTATCTCGTCTGACATAGATAATATTCTCTGCAGATAAGCGGGCCCGTAGCTCAGTAGGAGAGAGCGGCGGCCTCCTAACTGCTGAGTGATAAATTGCGGGAGAGAGCCGTCGGTCGCGGGTTCGAGTCCCGCCGGGCCCGCCATTCTTTCTCTTAAAGTTCAAGGTAAATGTATTTCGCAATATCCGTATCAGTTATAACTCCCTCTAATTTCATTGTTTCTGGAGATAATACTACCGCAGCTCCCTTTGTTTTTCTTCTTAAAACTTCCTTAGCAAATTCTTTAATAGGATATTCCGGCAACACATATACTGGTCCTTTCATAATATCCCCTACTGTTATCTCTCTGATCAGTTTATCTGGATGCCTATGCTTAGGATCTAAGAAAATTCTCATTAGAAAGCGCGACAATACATGAATATCAACGTAACCTACTAGCTTATCACCAGACACTATAGGAAGAGTGCTTATATTATTCTCTCGCATTATTTGTTCAGCGCCAGTTATTTTTGTTCCGCTTGGAGCTACGATGAGTTCTTCTCGGGGAGTCATGAGTTCTCTTACAGCTTTCTGGGGTAATAAATCGATCTTTCTGAGGAGTTCTCTCTTTGTAACTATACCTATTATTTCCTCATCCTTAGTCACTAATATGCTGGAAATGTTCTTATTAAGCATAATTTCACATGCTTCCTTTATTGTGGCGTTTTCACTGATTGTTATTAGCTTTTCTGTCATCAGGCTTGATACATGAAGCTTGGCGATATGTTTTCTTCGAGCCCTATCTGTAAGGATCCTTAGAAAATCACGGTAGGAAACTATTCCAACTGGTCGATCATCTTCTGTGACCACTAAATGGGTATCCTTTCTACTTTCCAACGTCCAGTAAGCCTGGGGTATTAGGTCATCCTTATCTATCATGGTGTATTTGCGCATGAAATCCTTAACTAGAAGAGAAGAGCTATTCATCTTTCTCATCTCCATTCTCTAAGATTTTAGAAGGTCCTGGAATAAGGTCTATAATCCTCTCTACTTTTACACTTTTTATGGCTTTTAACTTTACAGGATCATTCTCTGCTTTTCTTGACAATTTTTCAATTATCTTTCTCGCAATGGCACTTTTTTTCCAATCACCTGGAACTAAAATCACGTAAAGATCTGTCTCTCTACTAATTGCATCGGGAGGACCGGATAAGATGTCAACGATTACTTCATCATTTACTCTTTCAACTTTGATTCCTATTGCTAACTTCAGAGAGACGTTCCTTAAGTAATTTTTTTCTCTAATTATGAATGCTCCTGTTGGCCTATACATGCCGGATGGAGGTGTTAAAGAAACTTTATCTGAGGGGGTCCAAAAAACATCAACCGCTGTTAATCCCTTGTTCCATGCCTTTGATCTCGCGGCAGCGAACATGGCCGCCTCCAGTATGGTTCTCTCTGGTATTTCTACACCCTTAGGATTCTTAATAATGACCGCTGATCCACCGTGTATCTCCGCGTGTAGGAATAAGTCGTTCTTATCTAAATATTTCCTTACAAGCCTTTCATTTGATGACGCATCTTTACCCGCTACTACTAAGAAACCATCGCTTGAAATGAACCAATAAAAAGAGTCATACCATTGTTTTGGACGAGCCTTAATGATTATCCTCTCTTCCTCTAATTGCTTCCTGATTTTTTCCTCTAGTCTTTCGAGTTCTTCAAGCGATTTTTTAAGCTCTTTCTCAGCTGTAGATATTTTTTCCCGAGTCTTTTTGGCCTTCTTATAGTATTCTTCAGCAATTTCATGAAGATCTTTTCTTATGTCAAGTACTATAACTTCGGAGTTTAGTTTTACGAAAATGCGTCCATCACGGCTTATTTTTTCAATCATTAGTGCCTCTTTTATTCCTTTTTTCTTTCCATCCTCAATTCTCTTTAGTATTTCATCCCATTCTAGCTTTTTCTCAAGTCTTGCCCGTTTTATCGTATCATGAATCTGCTGAAGAATTCTCAAATTCTCATAAATTTTCTCAGCTATCCTTTTAGCGCGTTCTTCCTCTTTTTTTAATTCGTCTATTCTTTCTTTTTGCGCTTTGATTCTTCCAAGTAGCTTCTTTCTCTCCCGCCTCAGCATAGCAAGAAATTCAGTCTCCGGTTTTTCAGCATATAATCTCGGGAAGAAGAAATCTAATGCGTCACTGAAGTTCTGGAATTTCTTTACTTCATATTCATTGGTTTCAAAGAAATGCAATTTAATCGGGGCAAAGGCTACAACTTTATCATCTCTAAAATATACACGCGGAGAGAGTATGTTTTCACAAATTTCATCAAGAATATTTCTCACAGTTTCGTAAATCGCCTTAAGATTTTCTCTTGATAATTCTGTAGGTTTTTCATTACAATCAATTCCAGCCCTAAAACATGCTTCTAATGCATACTTCTTTCCAATTCCGATTTTTAATAAGCCATGTAAGGTTGTTTTGCCGCTCATGATCTTTTCTTGAAACGACTCAAATGGAATTTTTCTTGGATCTTCTGGGCTCTGAGGAGGATACTTAAAATGGGCTCCAGGGTAAATTGAGCGGTCTCTCATATGGACATGTTCTAGTGCGAAGAGAATTTTATCATCTCGAGCAACTATAAAGTTGCCCCGTGGTATGATCTCAGCGATTATTCGATAACCGTCAGCTAATTGTATCTCCACTATTCTATCGAACCTATATTGCCTTACTGCTTCTATTACCTTGTTATTAATATGTTTTCTGATCATAAGAACAAAGTTTGTAGCCCGCCAGTTTATCACAGCGTTTGTAAAATGAATCCGTATACTAGGCTCAATTAATAGGAGTCTATTGCCTCCTGGGGATCTAATTTTAAGACCAATAAGCTTCTCACACTGGTATACATTATCAATGATTCCGCCCTCCAATATTTTTAATTCCTTTAAAATTGCTAATATGTCTGGAGAAGACATGCTTGTATCGCGATACATCACAAACACCTACTCGGTTATAAGGGAGGTTAAATAATAATGAGTAAAGTTGTGAGTAAAGAGAAAAATGCGGAGAGAATGGAGGATATTTTTACAATGACAAAAATGATCATAGGTCTAATTGTGGGGGCAATATTAGGAGTGCTCGATGTAACTGGAATTCATGGTTTCTTGATCGCGATAGCTGTTCTAGCGCTCGTAATTACTATTTTTAGACTCTTCACGCCTCTTCGTCAGTTCTCTCTCGCTAGGATGATCTTCTGGGATGGAACTTTTAGTTATTTCATTCTCATGATATTTACTTGGAC
Organism: Candidatus Njordarchaeota archaeon; assembly: GCA_029856625.1. Classification (GTDB taxonomy): domain Archaea; phylum Asgardarchaeota; class Njordarchaeia; order Njordarchaeales; family Njordarchaeaceae; genus Njordarchaeum. The sequence goes on from JAHKLG010000012.1 coordinate 13,230, forward strand.
CATTTTATGGAACTTATGATCGAGAAAATCGAATGTTTCTTCAGTTTTAATCCTCAATTATTTCTACCCATAGGATATTATTGCCTCTTATTAAGGTAACACCCCAGCGAACTTTTGGATTTAAGTTTTCGTCCAACTCAACGGTGTCTGACAAGACTACATTCATGTATTCATCTAAGGCTATTAACTGTCCCTCATATGATGAGTTATCTTTTAGCCTTATGCGGACTTTTTTATTAATAGCTGACCTTAGTACAGCCAAAGGCAGTTTAGGCAAGTAACACACCTAATCTATCCGAATAATGCTGCTAAGCCTGCTAATGTCTCCTCTTCTTCTTCCTTCTTCTCTTCTTTCTTTTCCTCTTTCTTCTCTTCCTTCTTCTCCTCCTCAGCCTTTGGGGCCTCGGGAGCAGCTGGAGCAGCAGCTGGGGCCGCTACTGGCGCAAATAACGCTTTTGATTTGATTTCCTCTATGTTTACTTTGGAAAGAGCGGACGCCACAGCTTTAGCGAATCCCTCATCAATTTCAGGGATTCCCGCTGCCTTCAAGATAGAAATTATTCCGTCGGGGGTTATCTCTTTTCCATTTTCATGCAAGATCAGCGCCGCATAGATGTAAGACATGTTTGTCATAAGTCTCACCATTTTTTATCCATATTTTCCAGCTCAAAATGGGATAAAAAGTTATCACGATAACATTAGCTTAAAAAATTTATTTATTTCATCCGAATAATGCTGCTAAGCCTGCTAATGTCTCCTCTTCTTCCTTCTTCTCTTCTTTCTTTTCCTCTTTCTTCTCTTCCTTCTTCTCCTCCTCAGCCTTTGGGGCCTCGGGAGCAGCTGGAGCAGCCGGAGCTACTGCTAGTGCTCTGAGTTCTTCAGGTACAGCATTAGGTGCTTCCTTGATTATTTCGGATAGAGCAACCCTTGCCACATTTAAAGCTCTAATGATAATTAGTTCCGCAGTGTCTGGTATGGGTAAAACTGTTTCTACAGCTAAAGAAATGGCATGCATGAAGGCAACACCTATGATGTTCTCGATGGCTTCTGGGACGGGTAATGCAGTATTAACAGCGATATTTAATGCTTCACTATAAGCCTGTTCAACTAGTTTTTCATATTCCTCAATGGGCTTAAGCAGAATTTCTGGTTGTATTATTATTCCCGAGTCGAATCCACAAATTATTTTAGGTTGTACGATGAACGGGTTAATGTCGAGAAGTTGCATAACTTTAACAGCTTGCGAGGAAAGTCTCTGACCTTTCTTAACAAGAGTGGTTTCCTGCATTATAAATAGTTCTCCGTCAATAATTCTTACTGGTAAACCAGCTAGTCTAAGGTCAGTCATTGCTGGTCCGGGTCTGAGACCAGTGGAACCCTTAGGAATTATAATATCAATGGGTGAGATTTTACCTGGACGAGGAGGCTTTGTTTCTTTTTCCTCAGTAATCATTCTAGCTATCTCGAACAGATCACCATCCGTAAATACAAAAGCTCGCATACCTTCTAGGTAATCCTTTACTCTAGCTAATTCGGGTTTCTTATTGAGTAAGGCATCAATTGCCTTCTTAGTTAAAGTGTTTTTAACAACGATGAGTTCCGCCTTACCACGTAGCTTTCTTCTTAACCTATGCATTAAATTAGCAGAAACTTCATGGAAGTCAATAATGAGGAATTTCGAATATCTCTCTAGGAGATTCTTTATTCTTTCCAGTTTCTTTACTTTCTCTAGTGGAACGGGTTTCTTCCGCTTATACATCAATAATGACATATGAAGCACCTCTTATCTTCTCTTTTTAGCTTCTAATTCTACCTTAATAGGCGGACCCATAGTAGTCTTAACTACTATATTCCTTATATTTCTCCAACCCTTAGGGAGACGGTTTTTAATATCCATTACGAATGCGACAATATTCTCGGCCAATTGTTCATCGGGCATATCAATACTGCCAACTTTTGCATGAACCGTTGGTGATTTGTGCAGACGTATTAATACTGTTCTCTTAGCCATATCAATGGCTTTAACAATGTCATCAGTAATCCCAACGGGTATGGGCATCTTATTCCTAGGGCTTAAAAGTCTCCCAAAATATCTACCAATAATTCCCATTAATGTCGCACTACTAACGAATATTCTATGTCTTCTAGCGATTTTCTTCATTTTTCGAATATTAGACTTTAATTCTTCGATACCCGCTTTATCAATTAAGGTTATTTCTTTCTTTTCAGCTAATTCGCGGAGTGGTGGTATATGAGGATCATCTGCGAAAACAGCAATTTTATCTTTTTTTGCGATAGAGTACGGCAAAGTTATACGAGCTCTAAACCTATTTTCTGGTTTTGTAAGATCATAATCTTTTAGAGCTATTTGGACTTCAACAGCTTCAGTGAAGTTTCTTTTAGGAGATATTTTTCTCATCTCGTGAATAGTTTTTAGTACAGCGTTATATAGCTCTCTTTCGCTGATTGACATTATGTTCTCCCTCTCTTCTTTTAAGGTAATCCATTATCTCATTGGCGTACAATATAAAAATTTACTAACATTATGACTAACAACCATTGATATTGGTATTAAGAATTTTCGGCAGAGTGTAGTAAACAATACATGACGTGGGGAGAAGAAATAAGACAATCTAAAGGTATTCAAAATGTAAGTAAATGGAGCCGCGGGCGGGATTCGAACCCGCGACCTCGGGATTTCTCTCAACGAGTTGTTACGAGTCCCGCGCTCTACCACTGAGCTACCGCGGCATGAACGTCAATACTCTCCGATATTCAAAGATTTTTTAAAAATTTAATAGGAATGTTCCCCGAGCAACTAACACCCATCCCTCATCGGATTGCTTTTCCAGCTTTCCTCAGGTGAGCTCTCTCGCCCGGGGTATAGCCAATACGGCCTTCCACCGCTTCATAATTATCTGCGGAGGAGGGGCCGTATTGGCTATAAATATATTATTCACTCGCGAAGCACTAATAAAACTTAACTATTCCGTACTTGGTGACATTGTTGGTACGTTGTATATTTTGTGGTCGTGAGGTTCCTAATAACAAAATCTTATGCGAAGGTTGTTCATCAGCGTTATGCGAGATTTGCGGAAGTAAGCTAGCTAGGGGTTATTGTGCAATTTGCGGTAGAATTATATGTGATGAATGTAGCGAGATGATAGGTTATGCAAGAGTTTGTAAGGATTGTTTAAGGGAATATCCCGAAATAACAGATTATGAAAGTCTAAGGAGATTTCAATTTACTAGGCTGCTTTATCAGAAGCCTAAAAAACTTTCCCTAAAAAATGTTTTAAACTTTGGTAAGGAAGAAATGAATGAAGGTTATATTTTTCTTAGAATAGGTCTTGATGACTTTGATTCTCCATATGGCTTATGTACCACTTATCTTGGAGCTCACATAGCATTAAAGTTAACTGAATTAGGTTTTAATTTTGTTGATTATCCGTATCTCGTCAGATTAAATCCGAATATTCCATGGAAGACGCGCGGAAATGCTGCTATTTCATTGTCTCTTAGTGTGAGTAAGGACAAACTTAAAGATGTTAGAGATATCGTTCTAAGACATATCCATACGTTCGTTATTCCAGAATTTAAGAAGACACAACCCGCTGTTGCCTTTTATTATAGTCCGATTCCCAAGATTCCATATACGTTAAAGCGGATATATTATCAGGCTTTGAGGGATCTTACCACGTTGCATGAAGTTATTAAACTCGCATCTAGTATCCCGTATGGTGTTATTGAAGTTTGGGCTGAAGATAAGAGCTCGAGAGGGATCATAGGAGCCTTAGCGGCAGTAGGAGCTGAGTTCAAAGATTATACATTCGAATTGCTTGCTTATAGAAAAAAGGAAAAATGGGCTGAAGAAAGATTCGTAGATGCAAGAAGTGTTAAATGGATGGATGATTTTTTAGGCAATAGCTTAACTTTTGATAATATTGACGGTGATCGGATATTAATAACACCTAGAGGTCCAGACCCCGTCTTATTTGGAATTAGAGGAGATATTCCAGAGGCATTATTCTTGGGATTTAATTGGTTAAAGCATGAAGATATTGATTTGTGGTGCCTTTATAAGACAAATCAAGGAACAAACGCGCATATTGTTAAGATTCCCTCCCTCTGTCTGGCAAAACCCTATCAGACAATTAGGACTAGAGTCAGAGTTGATAAAGTGGCTAAAGAAAAAGGTAAAGTTATTTTGAATGTTTCCGATAATTTCACATGCGCTAAGGTCATTTTTTACAGACCTGCTGGGAAAATGAGAAAATTAGCTGAGGATTTAAAGGAAGGCGACTGGGTAGAAATAGTGGGCACAATTGTTGATCGAGATGAGAACTGCTGGATTATTAATGCCGAAGAGTTTATAATAATAGAGCTTTCTCCATTAGAAACTCATAGAAATCCTTTTTGTCCAAAATGCGGAAGAAGACTAATTAGTGGAGGAAAGGATTCTCTTCGATGTCCCTCGTGTGGATTTAAAATGAGTAAAAAAACGAAGTTAATTATGCTAACGAGTAGGAAATTGAAAGAGGGATTCCGTATAATTCCTCCATCTAAGGCACATAGGCATCTCACAATGCCCTTAACCCGGGAGCATTTTTCAGAATTTAAGAGGAGAAAAATATTTCCAGAATACCTAATACATCCTTTCTGCGGGAGATCTAAAATTCCTCTTTCTCAATTAAAGAGAACCCGAACCTTGTTGGATAAAGTCTAGCAAGTAATATTGTTTCCAATTTAATGCTTTTAGGATCAATGTTCCACAATTGACCCTCTGAAGGCAAATTAAGTAATTTAACCGAAAAAAGCTCTCTCAATCTCCCCTTTCTTCTTAAGCGATAAAAATATTTAGAGAATTCTATAAAAGCGGGCCATCGTCTAGGCAGTGGTATATTATCCTGTTCTGGAAGAGTTATCAGTAATTTATTTCCATCTTCTAAGAGCTTACCGAATAGGGAGAATATTAGGCCAAGCTTTTTGGTGAGGGACTCGCTCCACGCTCTCCTGACGAAAAATTGCATAGGTAGGGTTTCATCCAATATTATTACTGAGCTTTTTGGTCTTCTTCTCTTTAGTATTTTGGTAAAGGATATAATGATATCTCTAGGTGTATCAATTAGGTATAGATAAAGATTTCTCTTATAAGGAATACGAGGATAGAACTGGCATAGAAGTTTTAGATTTCTTGATTGATTACTTATCAATAAGTGTACGGTATATTTTTTGGCTAACATATTAGCAGCAAATTGTATTGAAAATAGGGTTTTCCCCACGCCTCTAGAACCGTACAAAATGATTATGTCCTGCTGTAATAAGAATTTCAATCTTTTTGTTAAGTCCTCAAAACAACCTTATAACCCAAATTAACCCCACTATTGACGCAGCTTTAATGTTCAAATAGTTAATATTAAAGCAACTATTAACTTATAATTACGATAATTCAAGGTAGTAAAAATGCATGCTTTTTAAGAACGGCTAATCCTATCATCAAGTTCTTTTCCTAGAGAATAATGGTGGCTATGGAATGAGAGAAAAAGTGTTAAGAGATTGGTTCAAAAAAGTAGTTTATACTAATAAACATTGGAAATTGCTTAAAATGAAGCGTGAAAAAGCAGTTAGAATTCTAGATGTTCTGAATTTTCATAATGTTAAAGGATATATTTATGGTTCCGTAGCTAGAGGCGATGTTAAGCCGTCAAGCGATATTGATATAGTTATCTTTTCGCCTCCTCCTCCCTACCGTCTAGAGTATATTATA
>JAHKLG010000120.1 GCA_029856625.1 Candidatus Njordarchaeota archaeon
ACATCATCCGTAGTTACGCCGCTCAATTCGATTTCAGGCTTTAGGATAATGCGATGTCGTAGTGCTGGAAGAGCCACATATTTTACATCATCTGGAATAACATAATCGCGTCCTTGCATCGCAGCATAAGCCTTAGAAGCAAGTAATAGAGCTATTGATGCACGAGGAGAACACCCTAATAATATTCTAGCATCCTTTCTACAAGCTATTACGATATCCCTAATATATTTCATCACAGCTTCTGATACGACAACTTTTTCTTGAACAATTTTCTGGAGAAGTAAAATCGTTTTCTCACTTGTTACTTGCTCTACTAATACGCGTTTAAGAGTTCTATTTTTTAGCTCTATAATCTTAAGCTCGGCCTCGGGATCTGGGTAGCTCAATTTAAGATAGAGCATAAATCGACTAACCTGAGCCTCTGGAAGGGGATAAGTCCCCTCCATCTCAATTGGATTTTGAGTAGCTAAGACTATAAAGGGTTTTGGTAATAAGTATGTGATTCCCTCAACGGTCACTTGTTTCTCTTCCATTGCTTCTAGCAAAGCAGCTTGCGTTTTAGGGGGCGCTCTGTTTATCTCATCAACTAAGAGAATATTCGTAAAAATAGGCCCCCTCTTAAACTTGAATACGCCTTCTCTCTGGTCATAAATCATTGTCCCGATTATATCGGAAGGCAATAAGTCTGGAGTCATTTGAATACGCTTGAAATCAAGACCAAGTGTAGCGGCGAAGTTTTGAGCTGCATAAGTTTTAGCTATTCCAGGTGGTCCTTCTAAGAGAACATGTCCTTGTGAGAGTAGCGCTATGAACATGAACTCTATTACATCATCCATTCCAATAACTGCTTTTTTTAGCTCTGTTCGTATTCTAGACCATGTATCCCTTACGATCGATATATCCACTTCCTCGCTTATTTCAAGCAAGGTCTCAGAATCTTTCTCATCCATTTATTATCTCCTCAGAATTCCTCTTATTTTCCTAACCTTATCAACAAGAACCAAGAATTTTTCATCATTTATCTTTTGTCTTCCACGAACTATAAGATCAAGAGTTTTAAATGTAAATTCTATCTCCTTGGAATATTTTGCTATTTCTGGTTGTCTAGTGAATAACTCCTGCAACATTTCCTCTAAATCCTCCTTCCATATACCATATACTCTTCTTATCTCTTGTCTTAGAGAATTTAATAAAATCAAAGCCATGTGGTTATAATTTCTAGATCTCTTATACCACTCTAACCTACTACTAAGCCATTGAGTGCCTAATATTCTCTCCACCTTACTTAATAAGCGTGGGCGAAATCTAGTTTTCTTAGGAACATAACCAAGGAGTGTAATTACGATTGATAAAGGTATTACAGGAGCTACTATCCAAGAGTAAGACAAGAAAGTGATCGCTTTATATATGATTGAGAGACCGAAAAGTGGGTCGTGTATTGCATGAGGAAGATGGCTCTCGTCAAAGAATATTTTGCCTTTTTGATTCTTTAAAAGCCATTTAATGAGATCCAAGGCGAAATTCATATTATCATAATCATCCAGCATAACAAGCTTATTCGAGAAAATATCAGGATCTGATATAAGAGCTAAGCGACTACCTGTGGGTAGTTCTAAGACAAGACCTAATGAGAAGGAGACGCCACCCCACTCCCAAGGATCTGGTGTCATGGTCCCCTCTATTGCTGAGCTAAGATTTGTCTCCAACCAACTTTTGCTTGAACTCGCTAAAAAGCCAATAGAGCCGGGGATTGGTGCAATAAGAGATATCCACTCATTATTCTGTTTTATTCGCACTTTTATGGACAATGTGGATGGAAAAGAAGTGACAATTCTCCTGACGTTAGGTGATAAGATGCCATAAATATCATTGAAACGCGTTATAACAGGATTGGTGGGAGTTTTATAGAAGTTCTCTACATCAATAAGAGTGGCAGTTGAATTGAAATATATGCCCTCAAAAATCACATTCTCTTTTCCTCCGAGTATTTCTTGCGAAAGAGTAATTACGGACCACAGATTTCTCAGAAGTGAATTTGCTTGGGAGAAATCATCCACGATTAGTAAGCTCCCGCCTCTAAGAATAAAATCTAGAATAGTTAATGTTTCTTCTATCGTGAAAGGAAGAGTTGGAGCCATAATTATTAAGAGGGAAGTTTCATTCAGACTTCTCAGAATATTAAGCGAGGAAATAATGACTTTTGTTTCAAATCCTTTTCTTTCGAGTGCATCCCTTAATAGGGATAGTCCATTATCTCCTTTATTAAGTATCGAAAATGGCGCGGAACCTACTGCCAGATTAAAATACCCAAACATTATGGGATATATTGAGAATACAATTCCGAGCACCAAAATTAGCTTAATGAAGCTTAATCTTGCCATTTTTTCTCACTAAGTGATGATTGAATAAGAGAGATTAATTTATTTATCCTGTTAATAGTTTCAATAATTTCTTTCCTTGACAATTTTTTGAGCCCATATATGACAGTTTCATAAACATCCACTAGATGATTCAACGTTCTAATAAGGTCATCATCACCCACTTTTTCGGAACATTTAGCTACGATTTCTCTAAGCGTCATCCACTTATCCACCTGTACTCCTAGTTCTCTTGAGAAACTTAGTAGCGCATTACGAATTCTTAGTAATCCCTCAACAGTTTTTCCCTCTAGGAACATCGTCTTAGCCTCCTCTAATAGTATGTGCCATTTCTTATCTCCAATGAATACCTTTCTAAATCTTAAGTGATGGCCCTTAGCGGCTATTATGGATATAATACTCATTGCTGCGGACACAAAAACTAAATAATAGAATATACTGGGAGAAAACTCTTGCTGTGAGAATGAATAAGAGATGACTTCTATTCGCAAATTAAGCTTAATATTTAGTTCTGGAATATTAACGGTAAGAAATCCACTAGAAATGATTTTAAGAATTAGCCCTAAGGCTCCCGTCTCATTAAGAGTTCCCTGAAATGTTGACCTATTATACGTGATGAGAACGTATAGATCTGAAAAAGGTCGCTTAAAGTCATCAGTAACAATGATTTGCAGGCGAAGACTAGTATTCTGGTAAGTCTGAAATACTGACTGATTAGAAGAGAGAAGTGTTCCGTGAACGTAATTCCAGAGGAATAAAGTATTATTCAAGTAAAGCATTATCACGATATAATTATATACTATTATATCTATGCTCATGGAATCTCCGATCAGGGTAGCATTGGAGTCAACAGTTATAGCAAGAGTGATTATAGGAGAATTCAAATCATTTGGGAGAGTTACATAATCCATAAATGATCCATCATTATTTGTGAATATTTTTTTTCTGAAGATAGCAGTTCTTTGATCGTAAAGAATCACATCTATTGGAATATTTGGTAAGGGGACATTATCGATAGAATCGATAACAATTCCACTGAATTCAATTACAGAACCCGAAGACACGCGTCTTGTAGTAGCATTACTCAGGAATTCGATAATTTTTGCTATTGTCCTAACATAAAGCGTAAGATTATCGCTCAAATCTACTGTAGTCATATTTTGATCATGAGCATAGATGTGATATATCCCGGGCTCATAAGAAGCGTCTATTTTAAGAGTCAGAGAAAATGTGCCATCTTCATTCGTTGTTAGATTATAAGTTTCAGAGTAATATTTGCTAATTAGAAATACTGTTATATTCTCCTTCGTGGGCTTTCCTGTAGTATTATAGAATACACCATTTATAACAATCACAGTTCCTGATCTATTAGCATAATATACTTTCTCTCCTGTATCAAATTCTAAAAATATCTGATTCGCAGGGAAAACCTTTACAGAATCAGAATCCCGAGAAACGGGAATGCCATTAATTGTACCATTCAAGAAAAGTATTTGCTCGTCAGCTAGTACATACGGGCTTATGAAGTTCTCACTTCTATTCAGAAGAAGGTATACGGAGACATTATATACGCCAGCTTCTGTGAAATTGATTAAGAAAGATGCGTGGCCGTAAGAGTCTGTGTATAAGTAAAAATGTTTTTCTATGGCATTCTTCTGGAGCGTTATATTGATGAGAAGGTTCTTCCCAGTCACATGGGTTCCATTATCCCAAAGTACATAAACATCACAAGTTGTGTTACCGAGAAATAGGGGAGCAATCCTCCTTTGAACAGTCACTTTAATACTTACACGTCCATATACAGTTACTATATATATTTGGTTACTCGCCCCACTACCGCTGCTCAGATTATAGGGGTGATAAACAATAAGAGAATTGTTACCTAACGGTGTCGTTAATGGTAATACGACGTTAAAGCAAAATCGGCCTTCATCATCAGTGATAGTCTCAGCTAACAAGTTTTCACTTGTATTCTCGTTAAGGTAAAGATAGACTTTTTCTCTAGTAATAGGTTGACCTTCATTACTGACGAGCGTTCCTGTTATATTTATTTCGGTTTCTCCTCGAACAACAGAGCCTAAATAGTTAGTTCGCTGAACAGAGAAATAAGAGTTATCTTTGACCTGAGACTTATTGGACTCGTCGGATGACGTTTGATATTTATTCTTAGCTATAAATCTCGTCGCAAAAGGATTATGATTTATGCCCATTACCATTATAACGTTCAAGAGTAACAGCAAGATAAAGAATTTCCCTGCACTACGCATTTTCTTCACAATAGTAGCTATTAGGGATGAACTACGTAAACTAATGTTCCTCTAGCGTTTAGTTTAAGTATTTGGAAGCAAGTGATGAGTTTTAAGAGTTTATCCACCCACGTATACTACTCTATCTCCCTCTATTTTCAGAAGACCTTCGCGTACAAGCTTTA
>JAHKLG010000121.1 GCA_029856625.1 Candidatus Njordarchaeota archaeon
CACAATTTTTTCTCCAGAAGCTAATTTTACCTTCAGGAGGGAGTAAGATGGCGAGAACTCTATTTTCCATTCCATAAAATCAACCCATAAAAACGCACTCAATTAAGAAAATATATGGAAACATATAAATGCTTTTTCTTTCTAAGATCCTTGGCTTAATTTATAATTTTTTAGAGATCTATGCGTATTCCCGTTTTTCTCTCAACAATTGTCTTTATATCCTCAAGATCTATTGCAATGAATCCTAGTTCTCTTATCTCGTCTTTTTTCTCGATTTTTCTAGCCAATATTCCTATGTGTTTTATTTCTTTTCCCACATGTTTTGTCTTCTCTTTTAAGGAGTATAGTATATTTATTGCCTTCTTTCCTGTTAAGTTGGACCATTTGACTTCAAAGGCGTAATTATTCTTGTCGCAGGATGCTATTATATCTATTTCTATTCCTTTTCTCCACCACCTTCCGATGCTATGTATTTTTTCTCCCTTGTTTCTTAAGTAATGTATTATTATCTCTCTCGCAATATCTTCGAAGCCTTCTGCTATTACTTCGTTAAGTTCTTTCTCAATCTTGGACATGATTACGTCATATTCTCCTAGTTCGAGTAAAGACCAATTCCTGTAAAGGAAACGGAACCAGAATTTTAGGGCTGGGATTCCTATCCTGTACATGGATATTTTGCTTCTTTTAGGGGCGAAAATGGGTCTTTCTCTTATCACTACTTCGAATTTTTCGACTAACTCTGAAATTGGTCCTGATAATTGTGTTTCTGGGATGCCAAGATACGATGCTATTTCTGATAACTTTCTTAATCCAATGGCTATTGCTTCTAAGATTGATAGGTAAGTTTTTCTTTCTTCTCCAATGAGGTAGAAGCCTTCTCGGATAAATGGTGCGTACTTTGACACGAATAATCTCTCGATTATTTTAATGGTGCTCTCCCTAGGTAATTCGAGCTCCTTTATGGCCTCCCAATATCTTGGAAATCCTCCAAAGATCGTGTATAATTCAATAATTTTCCTTAGATCCCTAATACCAGCTTCATTAGCTAATAGTACGGAGTTAATAAAACTAAAAGGTTTTAGATGAATTAGATTTGATACTCTCCCGTACAGGGGCCTATTTCGATTGGTAAAAAGATCCTTCATCATACCGATTAAGGAACCTATAAATATTAACATGATCGGTTTTTCCTCATTCGAGTCAATTTCTTTTTGGAAGTATCCAAAAACTTCTGGCGCCACTTTTGAGAAGTACTGAAATTCATCAAATATCACTACGTATCCCCTGAAGAAATCAAAAATGACCCGTATGAAATCGCGCCAATCCGTCAACTTAACATAATCTGGGACCCCTCTAACCTTTATCTCGCGCTCGAATTCCTTGAGTAAACTTTTAGGAGATTTGTCCGGATTTATAAAAAAGTACACGTATTTCTTGTTTTTAACAAACTCTCTTACGAGCCTCGTTTTACCAACTCTTCGTAAACCATATATCCCAAGAACTATTAGCTTTCTCTCTGATAGTCTGTAATATCTGTTCAGCAGTTCTAATTCTTCATCTCTATCCACAAATTTCATAACGGATAACCCTTTATTTATCTTAAAAATTATTGTCTCTAACAATAATTGTCATAAACAATATTCTTAATCTTTTTGGAGAAGATTGCTGGTTAAATTAAAGATTGATTGAAGAGGGAACTTTGGTTCGTACTAAGACAGTTATCGTAGATAATATAGGATTGAGAAGTGAGTAACGTCCATTTTTGTTAGTCTAAATTTGTATTCAAATTTAAATTTCCGAGTTATCCGAGCTTTATCATTAAGCTGAACTAGGATTTTTATGGGTCTTTAAAGTGATGGAGTCAATTCTGAGAAGGATAGCTGATCAGATTGTGGATAAATGCCTTAGGATTCGGAGCGGGGATATGGTGACTATTAACGCCTGGCATCACATGGTGGAGTTAGCGGAGGAAATAGCATTTAAATGCTATAGTGTTGGAGCGGTTCCCCTAATTACCTTAATGACTGATAATCTTTGGTATAAGTTGATGAGTAATGTTGATCCAGCCAATTTGTCTAAGACGCCTGCGCATGTTTTAAGGATGCTTGAGGGAGAAACAGTGTGTATTAATATTCATGGACCTGAGACCCCTCCTTCGTTGAGAAATCTTAGACCAGAGAATCTTGAAGCCTTAAGACAAGCTTATGAACCCATTGGGAAGCGAGAGAAAGAATTGGGAATCCGGATAGCTGACATCTTCTTAGGCAAGGTTACACCTCAGAGAGCAGAGATATATGGGTTAGATTATGAGTGGTGGAAGAGGATGATAATGAATTCTTTAACGACGGATTATGAGAGGATTAAAGAGATTGGAGAAAAAATTGGCAGCATATTGGAGAGGGGGCATACTATAGATATAATTGCTGATGGCACGAATTTAACAGCTCAGATTCATGGGAGAGAGGTGTATATAGATGATGGAATAATTGATGAGGTGGATATTGAAAAGGGAAGAAATTCTACCATGCTACCGACAGGAAAGTTGGAGATAGCTCCATTAGAAGAGTCGGCTGAAGGTGTAGTATCATTTAATTTGCCTATATTTTCCTTAGGTAAGCGGATAGAGGAATTAATCTGGAAATTTCAGAATGGTAAGCTTGTTGAATTTTCTTCAAAGAGAGGTATAGAGGTGTTTAAAAGGATTTATGAGAGTATGTCTGGAGATAAAGATATGATTGGTCGCATCATAATAGGGTTAAACCCAGAGATAAAACCGCACGGAATCTTTGATTCCCTGATACAAGGATCTGTATCTATTGGAATAGGTTTTAATGAAGATTTGGGAGGTCGAAATAAGGGTTCTTCCTATTTTTTCGGAACAATATTTAGACCTACTGTGAAAATAGACGGTAAGACAATTATAAAGAATGGAGAATTCGTTATATGAAATACATAACTGTGAGCGTGGAAATGAGTAATATTTTTCATTCATTAAAATACTTATTTGACATTCAACGTGACTAATCTTTTAGAAATATCTTGTAAGCTAGGTGTTGTTATTGGTTTCCCAGAGAGTTACTGAGATTTTTGATAAGATTAGGGAGGCTGTCGAGCAGTATAGTGGAGTAATGGATATAGAAAATAAGATTCCAGATAAATTATTAGAGGTATTAAGAGAGAATAAGATTCACGCTTTAACACTATCAGAGAATTATGGTGGACTTAACCTAGGTATTCAAGAGACTATCATCTTCCTTAGATTAATTGGTTCCATCAGCCCAGCTCTTGGACTATCCCTCATGGTTCACTATCAGGTTTGTGAAATTTTAAAGAAGAAGGAGCTTGAAGAATTCCTAAGTGTTGTTTCTAGTAGGAATTCTTTTGAGGGATTGGGAATTACTGAGCTTAGCGGTGGCTCCGATATTAGTAAGATAGAGACTATTGCTAAGGTTTCTGATGATTCAATAATTATTAATGGACAAAAAAGTTTTGTGACAAACGCTCTTTATGCAGATTTCTTCGCCATACTTGCCCGAGTTGGGGCCAAGGAGTTGGGACTTATAATAGTTGAGAAAAAAGATGGAGTTGAGGTTGGGCCTACTCTCAAATTAATTGGTATGCGGGGAAGCGGTATTTCAAGAGTAATTTTCAGAGATGCAGAAGTTCCTAAGAAGAATCTCATCGCTACGGGTAAGGAGGCTCTCAAATTAACATTTCATGCTCTTAACTTCGGCAGAATCGCTACTGGTGCGATCAGTATTGGAGTAGCGGATAGGTTGCTAAGCGAGATGATGAAGTGGATTAATGTTAGGGAACTCTTTGGGAAGAAGCTTAGTGATAATGAATATGTTCAACAGAGAATCGCAGATATCACTGCTAGGGCCGAGGCAGCGTGGTTAGCAACAATTAAAGCGGCTGAAAAAATGGATGCTGGAGAGGATGCAAGATTCTTAGCATCGATATCGAAACTTGAAGCTAGTAAAGTCGCGATGGATACTGCGGTATATGCAATGCAACTCCTCGCTAGCCACGCTTATATTCAGGGATCCATTATCGAGAAATTTTACCGTGATGTTAAGGCTCTAGAAATCATGGAGGGGGCAAACGAGGTTCAGAGAATGTTAATATTCAGAGAACTCATGAGGAGGTTTAAATATGGGGAAGGAATGGTGACCTTATGATGCTCACTTAGGGTGTTTTTGATGAGTCTTGCCGAAAAGTTACAGAAAGCTTATGGCTTGGGTATATGGCCGGAAGACCCTAGAACCAAAGAGGGTTATGCTAGATACCAAGCATCACTAAATTATTTCAGAAAACTTCTTGAGCACGATTGGCTAGGGGAGATGGTTAGAAAGAAAGAGATTACAGTTTTGGAGATCTGCGCGGGAGCTGGAATTGGTGGTGTAGCTTTAGCTAGGTCTTTGATGGATAAGAAATGTATTGTAAAACTCATTTTAACTGATGTTAGAGAAGATGTTTTGAGAATTGGTAAGAAATGGGGAGCAGAGGAGCTAGGAATAGATATTGAGATCTCATGCACAGATGCTCGGGAGATCCATAGACTTGGGGTGAAAGCGGATATTATTCTCATGTATGGATATTCAGCCACTCATTTTGACCCTTGGGAGATGATTAATTTATTAGCTTCCGTATCAGAAACGTTGCATGATGATGGATTATTCATTATTAATGAGATTGATCGTGTTTACAGAATCTTTTATGAGGTAGGTTTTAAGCGAGTATTACCCGAGAAAATAACCGAGGATAAACTCATTATCTCTATCCATGA
>JAHKLG010000122.1 GCA_029856625.1 Candidatus Njordarchaeota archaeon
GATATTCATTATTGCTTCTGAGAGCGCTGCTATAAATGCCTTAGGTGGAGAATTATTACGGGATATTGCTCCTGGTGAAATAGTTAGTATCTTTGATGATGATGTCTTTAGTAAGATTGTTATTAGGAGTAATAGGCGTGCTCACTGTATGTTTGAATATATCTATTTCTCCCGTCCAGATTCGGTGATTAATGGCATTTCTGTATATGATGTGAGATTTAGGCTTGGGGAAATTCTTGCCGAGCTTTATCCTATTGAGGCTGATATCGTTGTTCCCGTTCCAGATACGGGGGTTATAGCAGCTCTAGGCTATTCACGTGTCTCTGGTATACCCGTTGCAATGGGTCTTATAAGAAATCCTTATGTGGGTAGAACTTTTATTAAACCAAGCCAAACTCTCAGAGAACTATCTGTGCAATTAAAAATGGGTGTTGTGAGAAGGGTTATTAGCGATAAGAGAATTGTGCTTATTGATGATAGTATTGTTAGGGGTACGACTATTAAGTGGATAATTAAGCTATTAAGACGAGCTGGTGCTGCGGAAATTCATGTTCGTATAACTTGTCCACCGATTAGGTATCCCTGTTACATGGGTATTGATTTCCCGATGAGAAGAGAGCTGATAGCTTCTAACCACTGTGTTGAGGAGATAAGAAGAATTATTGGTGCTGATTCACTTGGTTATATGACCGTTGAGGGGCTTATTAAGGCTATTGGTTTGGGCAAGAACGAGTTATGTCTTGCTTGTCTAACTGGTGAGTACCCGATTAAAAGAGCTCAGATTCCCGTCCTTGAGAAAATTTTTGGTGGTGTGAGGAAATGAGTGGTTTGATAGGTATTTTCGCGTTTGATGAATTATGGAACGTTTCCCGCATACTTTATTATGGGTTATTAGGTCTACAACATAGGGGGCAGGAAAGAGCAGGTATAGCTACAGGTAATGGTAAGGAGATCCGAGTATTCAGTAAGAATGGCTTAGTAGAAAATATCTTTAATGAAAAAATTTTATCAGAGCTTCGCGGATGGTATGGAATAGGCGTAGTAAGTGCAGATCCGAATGATGAGCAACCTATTCTAGTCGGTGATAATTCCAAGCAAATTGCCCTTGTATTTTCTGGGAAAATTTTCAACCGAGAAGAGCTCATCACGGAGTATAATTTAGAAAATACTCTTAGGGATTGCGAAATCATCGCTCAATGTCTTCTTAAAGAATTCGGTGAGGTGGACGATTTCAAAGAAGCGGGCCTAAATGTTGTTAAGAAAATCAAGGGTGTGAGTAATATTATCGCGATTAATAATACTGGCGAAATGATCGTTTATAGGGATGAAATTGGTTTAAAGCCTCTAGTGGTTGGGAGTTTCGGTTTTGACTATGGTGTTTTTGCTTCTGAAAGTTGTGCTATTGATGTAATAGGCGCTGATCTTAAAGCTGATGTTCAACCTGGGGAATTCTATTACTTAAATCAATACACTGTTGAGAGAGAACAAATTAAAGAGCCTAAGCCCAAATACTGCGCGTATGAGTATGTTTACTTAGCAAGGCCCGATTCAAGGATAAATGGGATATGGATATATGATGTGAGAAGAAGGATAGGAGAAATTCTAGCTGAGAAATACAAGATAGAAGCTGATCTTGTGGTTGGAATACCTGATACTGCGATCCCCTTCTCGATGGCATATGCTAATAAGACTAAAATACCTGTAGAACTCGGCTTCATATCTACTGGGAGAAAGATAAGAACCGCCATAAAGCCAAATCAATTTGAAAGATTGATAGGCGTCCAGCTGAAGCTTAATCCTATAAAGCCAGTATTTCGTGGGAAAAGAGTGATTATTATAGATGATAGTGTCGTCCGCGGTACCACAACGAAGAATACCGTATCTCTTCTAAGGAATAGGATTGGAGCTAAGGAGGTTCACATATTAGTTGGTAGTCCAAGGATAGTGGCTGGCTGTCCATATGGGGTAGAGATCCCTCCAAAGGATGAGTTAATAGCTGCTCATCTAAGCGAGGAGGAGGTAGCGATTGTTGTTGGTGCTGATTCCTTCCATTGGATATCGAATGATGATTTGGTTAAGGCTCTTGGTTTGAAGAAGGAGAATGTTTGTTTGAAGTGTTTTGGAGGTGAATAGTTATGAGAGTTTTAATTGTTGGTGGTGGATCAAGAGAACATGCCATAACAGATGCGTTTTATAGAAGCGTTCACGAGCCCGTAATATATGCTATTTCAAGTAACGCTAATCCAGGGATATTGAGAATTTGTAAGAAGACTGGGGGCGAACTAATAAAGGGTAATATTAATGACCCAATGTTCGTTGCGGATATGGCAGAGAAATTATCTGTTGACTTAGTTTTCATTGGTCCCGAAGAACCATTATTTCATGGAGTTCCCGATGAGCTCGAGCACCGTGGTGTACCAGTTATAGGGTTAAATAGTAAAGCTAGCGAGATAGAGAAATCGAAGGCGTTTATGAGAAGGCTTATGTGGAAATACAAGATCCCTGGAAGGCTCAGATTTAAAGCGTTTAAGTCCATTGAGGATGCTCTAGCTTATATTGAAGAATATGCTGAGAGCGTAGCTATTAAACCCGCTAGACAGGCGGGAGGGAAAGGAGTTAAAGTGATAGCGGATATTCAGGCATATCTTAAGAAGGTGAAGGAAGAGGTAAAAAAGAAGCATGCTGAAAGAATTTATTCTCAGATAATGGCTAGATATAGAGACATAGAGGATAAGATATTAATTGAGGAGAAAGTTGAGGGACCAGAGTACACGATTCAGTGCATGACGGATGGTGAAAGCGTTCTCCCCTTCCCACCAGTACAGGATAATAAACACGCATTTGAAATGGAGATGGGGCCAGAGACTGGTGGTATGGGTTCTATATCTGGGAGAGGAAATATCCTCCCATTCATTACAGAGGAAGAATACAAGGAATCTGTTAAGATCATCGAGGGTGTTGTCAAAGCTCTTAGGAAAGAGGTAAATCAGGACTTTAGAGGAGTTATCTCCGGTCAAATGATGCTTACTATGATTTGGGGCCCAACAATAATAGAGTTCTATGCCAGATTTGGTGATCCAGAAGCAGTTAATGTTTTACCCCTACTTGAAACGGATATGATTGATATTTGCGAGGCAATATTAAGCAGGAAGCTTCATAAGGTAAAGCTTAAATTCAGGGATAAGGCTACCGTGGTTAAAGCTATAGCCCCTAGAGGATATCCCAATAGAAGAGATTTAGCAAAGGGTCATCCATTAATCATAGATGAGAAGAAAATAAAGGAGTTGGGTGGAAGGGTTTTCTACGGATCTGTAAATCTTGTTAATGGCAAGATGCTAACTGGTGGTTCTAGAGCTGTGGAGATTTATGCTGAAGGGGAATCCATTGAGAAGGCTGCTGAGATTGCTGAGAAATGCGTCCGTTACGTAAGAACAGCTGATGGCTGGGCTCTCTTCCATAGAAGTGATATTGGTTCCCCGATTTCTCTTAAGAGGATGATTGAGCTTGCTGAACTTGTTAGATCTGTTTACACTTATCGGAAATCGCGTGGTATTCTTGGTAAGTATATCGATTGGATCCCAGGTCGTGGAAAAATTGTATATGAATCTTAGGAGAGGGGTGTTATGAGAAGGAGAGATTTTATAGGCACACCCCTCTTTGGTAATGCTGTTAAAATGTTATTGCTCGGTGCTGGTGAGCTTGGTAAAGAAATCGTTATAGAGGCACAGAGGCTTGGTGTTGAGACAATAACTGTAGATAGGTATGATAACCCCCCAGCAGCTCAAGTGGCTCATAAGCATTACACGGTCAACATGATGGATGGTAGGGCTCTAAAAGCAATAGCTTATAGAGAAAAACCCGATGTCATTGTTCCCGAAATTGAAGCAATAAATACTGATGCGTTAGTGGAGCTTGAGGAAGAAGGTTTCTTAGTAATACCTAATGCAAAGGCAACAAAAATCACGATGGATCGAATCCTCTTAAGAAGGTTGGCAGCTGAACAAGCTAAGGTACCAACATCAAGATACGCCTTCGCCACTAACTTGGATGAACTATATGACGCGTGTGAAAAAATAGGTTATCCATGCTTGGTTAAATCAAGAATGAGCTCTGGTGGATTAGGATCAAGCATTATTTTCTCAGAGAAGGATATTCCAAAGGCCTATGAGAAATCCATTAAAGAGGCAAGGGGTAGAGGCGATGAGGTTATAGTTGAGAGTATCGTAACCTATGACTTTGAGATAACAGAGCTAACTCTTGCTCACCTAGATGAGGATGGGAAAGTAACGATAAGTTTCTGCAAACCAGTCGCTCACGTTAGAAGTGGTACTCATTATCACGTGAGCTGGCAACCATTCCTTGAGCCAGATCCTAATGATCCAGATTATACGCTTCCGATACATGGTTATGGTAGTGAGCTACACCTACGCGAAGATCCTCCTAAGAGCGAGCTTTTATGGAAATCTCCCTGGAACGGTAAGAGAATCCCGATAGATATTGCTGAGAAGATAGAGAAGCAGATTTATGAAGTTGCTGGTAAGGTCGTTAGAGAATTGCTCAAAACTAGTAGCGGAGAACTGCGGGGTCTCGGCATTTTTGGATGTGAATTATTTGTTAAAATAGGGGATATAGAGAGTGGTGAGAAACCAGTTGTTTACTTCAACGAGATATCCCCAAGACCCCATGATACAGGAATGGTGACTCTAGTTACGCAAGATCTATCAGAGATGGCTCTCCATGTTAGAGCTATTTTAGGATTACCAATACCGA
>JAHKLG010000123.1 GCA_029856625.1 Candidatus Njordarchaeota archaeon
GCTTATTTTGTTTTTATTTTCTCTTCTCTTATTGCTCCTCCTATCGCTCCGAAGATTGATATTAAGACTGTATCGATGAATAATGTTTTGTCGAGGTAATTCTCTAAGGAGGATAATATCTGCTGCGTGGATATGTTTTGTTTGCTAATTATTATTCCAAACCCTATTATGAAGAGGATAATCCAGGTTACTAATCCTGCCAGGGCCCCTTTTCTAGCACTCTTCGCCATTGCCCCCCCGATTATTCCTGCGAGGATTATTGGAAGCGTGAGAAGTATTGCCTGGCTATAATTTCCGCTTAACATGTTCTTAACTATAACTACTCCTTTTACAGGGGTTTCCACTAAGAGTGAGGAAAGTTCAGAGATGTTGGTTAATCCGCTAATACCGCTTGTGAGGATAGAAACTGCTATGGAGGATATTGTGTATAAGATGAAGCAAGTCACTATTCCTAATCCTAGTTTGTTCTCTGGAACAACTTCCACTTCTCTTAATTCTTTCTCAATTTCCTCTAGAGACATATTCATCAACTAGACAGAAATAATTATCAAAGACTGGAGAATTTATTCTAAATATAAGTCATTTTACTCTAATTGAAAAATTTGCAGGTATCGAAAAAGAGATTGAATTATTGTTTCGCTCTATGGAGCAAAATTTTTCAATACGATCATCCTTTTAGAAAGAAGAAGATTTGTTAGATTCGGGTAAAAAGAGAATGATGAAAAGACGGACCTCTGAGACCTGATGAAGGCCGCGCGTGTCTGATTCTATTCCTCCTCTTCGGTCTCATAGTATGCTTCTATTTTTTCTAATTCATCCATGAGTTGTCGTATTATCTCATATACTCTGTCCGAAAAGAACTCCCTTAACTCATCTAGTGACTTATTTAACTGTTCTACATACTCTTTCTTAACTTCTTGTATCGGGTTATTTTCGCCTTCAATAAAGGCCTTTTTGAGAACCCCTGAAAAATCGATCATTACTTCTCGTAACCTTTCGAGCTTATTTCTTACATCCTCTAACTCTCTAAATGCTTCTTCTCCTTCTTTCGAGAAACCGGCTACTTCACCAGCGATTGATGTTATATTCATAAGGAACTCTTCATATTTTTCTGCGAGATTATCCAAAGAATCTATTGTGGCCTCAACCTCTTCTTTAGTCATATTCTCTCTAAATTTAGGCATTGTCTCTTCAAAGTTGAGCTCTAGCTCTTCTACTAATTTAAGAATTGGTTCGAACTCACTCTTAATTCTCCTAGATAATTCATCAGCTACTTTCTCCTTCTTCATACTCGGTACCCTCTTCCTCCCAATACTCTTCTTCTTCTTCCTCCTCCCCTACTTTCTCCTCAATTTCTTCAATTTCCTCCAGAATCGGAATCTCCTTTCCTTTTTCTTTCAGGAATCTATAGCGCTCATAGATCCTATGTACTCGCTCTTTTAATACTTCCATGTTCTTATCCGATATGCCTTCAGCTTCTTTCTCAATAATGCTCATAACTTCCTCCTCATTATCTAGGGTAATTTTAAGAGGTATTCTCTTCCATTCGCCAGCCGCTTTATTTTCACTAGGTGTCTTAATGACTAGAAAAATGCCTTCTGGTAGGAAAATAACATTTGCAAAATATTCCTGGACAATCGGGCAGAGGTCAAGATCACAAATTCTGAACGAAAAAGGATGCCTACATTCTATTTTTCTCGGCGTTGGATGCCTGTATGCACAAAACACTGTAGAGTAGAGTATTCGTTTGTATATTGGTAATGATGCCATATCGGTTCCCCCTCTAGAACGATATCCTTGAAACTCATGTTGTGAATATTATAAAAAAATAACCCACCAGTCATAATGAAGAAAAATTTCATGACTAGTGCTTTTAAGGAATAAACATCACAGTTTATACGCTTACTACGGCGTGCTTCTTAGCTAGTATTCTATCTATTATCCAATAAAATGCTTTCTCAACATTCTCTCCCGTTAAGGCTGATGTCTCGATGTAAATTGTTGAGAATCTCTTAGCGAGTTCTAAGCCTTCTCTTTTATCAACCATTCTCTGACTCTCAAGATCTTTTTTATTCCCTAGTATGATGATTGGGACGGATGGATGGAAGCTGAGAAAATCCCTTATCCAATTATTGAGAGACTCGAATGTTCTCCTCCTAGTTACATCAAATACGAAGATTCCCGCATTTGCTCCTTTGTAAAAAATCTTCCTCAGAAATGAGAATTTCCTCTGACCCGCTATATCCCATATCTGTATCCGATAGATTCCATGATTGTTCTCAATATATCTCATAAAAATATCAACGCCTATAGTCATTCTGTAATCGCTAATGTACCCCCCTCCAGATAACCTGTTCGCAATCGAGGTTTTTCCAACATACGCTTCTCCCATTATAGGAACTTTAATTGTATATACTTTTTTTCCATTAATGATGCCAGTAGGGATTAAGCCTGAAGGCATAAAAACGCCCCGAGGAGAAGGATAATGCTGAAATACTGGTTTTGTTTCGAGAATTTAAGTGAAAGAAACATACAGCTATTATCATGCGGTGGTGTATAGGGAATGGAGAATTTCTACGAGAAAGTTGCTCATCCGATTGATTGGCGGTATGGAGATATAAGACTGAGAAAACTTTTCTCCCCCGCAAATATAGTTAAGGTTTACGGATTAATAGAGGCTGTGATAGCGGAGGCCCAAGCGGAGCTCGGAATTATACCGAGAGAAGCTGCTATAGCTATAAGAGAAGCTGTTCAGAAAGTGACTTTTGAAGATGTGAAGAGATGGGAAGATCGGATAAAACATGATATCATGGCTGTTGTGAGAGCTATCGCGGAGAAGTGCGGAGAAGAGGGAGAATACGTTCACTTCGGATTAACTAGTTCTGATGTAAAGGATACTGCGATGGCTCTACTTATTCGAGAGGGGTTGGGAATCATAGAGGAGAAGCTCAGGGAGCTGATAATTATACTCGCTCGAAGAGCCTATGAGAATATCAATACTCCTTGTGTTGGCCGTACTCATGGAGTGCACGCAAACATATATTTGCTGGGTCATAAGTTTGCAGTGTTCGCAGATGAATTTTTGAGACACTTAGAAAGGCTTGGAGAAATAAAGCCAAGAATTCTAGTAGGCAAGTTCTCTGGAGCTGTGGGAATTCACACTGCATTAGGGGAGGAAGGAGAAGAATTTGAAGATCTCGCACTTAAGAAATTGGGTTTAGGTAAAGCAGAGATAGTCACTCAGATCATTCCCCGTGACAGATTAGCCGAATTGATTTCCTGGTTCGCAAATTTATCCTCAAGCCTAGACAGATTGGCTACGGAGATTAGAAATCTTCAAAGAACAGAGATAGGGGAGGTAGAGGAACCTTTCAAAGAAGAGACTCAAGTAGGTTCTTCAACTATGCCTCATAAGAGAAACCCCATTTTATGCGAGAATATATCAGGATTAGCTAGGGTAGTTAGAAGCTTATCTCTAGCCGCATTTGAGAACATCGTACTATGGCATGAGAGAGACCTAACCAATAGTTCCGTCGAAAGAATCCTCCTGCCAGAAATTTTCCTGCTAGTCGATGAGCAATTATCCAGAGCTATCCGCGTAATCAGTGGACTCCGAATATACAAAGATCGCATAATTAAGAATATTTGGTTCACAAGGGGGCTAATCTTCTCAGAAGCTGTCATGATTAAGCTTGCTAAAAAAGGATTTGGAAGACAAAAAGCTCATGAATTAGTTAGAAAATTAGCCATGAAAGCGTTTAATGAAGAAAAGGACTTCAAAGAAATCCTTATGAATGATTCGCAGGTAAGGAAATACTTAGACGAAAAGGAAATCGAAGAAATATTCAAGCCTGAGAAATATTTAAGCGTCGCTAAGAAAAGAGTTAAAAAGTTAATTAGGAGGATAGAGGATTTACTCCAAGTAAAAATTATTCCCGACTAGAACACTTCTAGCGGTATTATGAATATGAAGAGCTGCAATATGAACATCATAGCTCCTTCATAAGGCTCTAACCTCCTATCATCAACTATCGCTTGGCGGAAGAATAGGAGAACTAATGATATTGCTATTAATTGGAACGCCGCATAGCCATTGAGGGGTAATGGAACAATGAAACCTACGATACCTATCAGAAGCATTAATAATTGAATCGCGCTGCCTATTAGATTTCCTACACTCGTGACTATTTTACCCCGCGAAGTAAATACCATGTTTATAAATGCGTCATACAGAGCACTTGCCGCTCCAATTATTAGTGCCGTAACCACTATGGGAGAACCCCACCTCGATATTAAATCCCGTCCCCTAGTTAAGAAATAATATGCTCCCTCAGTGATTAGCTCACCACCTATCAACGCGCACACCGTTCCTGTTATGACTAGGATTATGGATGCGAGTAATTTCTCCTCAGTAAGTATTCTAGATTTCATCTCTTTTCTCATCCTCTGAACACTAGCTGTATAAACAATGTATGCTAGCGGAAGAACAGCTGTCGCGTATCTTGGGAGAAATATTATCCTTTCACTACCTGACAATTTCCCTCCAAGAATCCACGTAAAAGCCAATAAAAGAGCTGCCATCAATGCCCAATCGAGTATCTCAAGCTCCCTTGAGAAAACTTCATCCGTGAGAGGTATGTATTTTCCACCACGGAAAGCGACGAGAGCACCCAAGATTAAGAAGTTATATCCTATGCTATATA
>JAHKLG010000124.1 GCA_029856625.1 Candidatus Njordarchaeota archaeon
AAAGTCCGTTAAGGAAAACCCCTCGCTCATTGAGGAAGGATTTCGTATAATTGGTACTGAAGTAAAGACACCGCATGGAAAAATTGATTTACTTGGAAGGGATATCATGGGGAATATCGTTGTTTGTGAATTTAAGAGAGCAGTTGCTCAATTAGAAGCTGTTTCTCAGCTGAAAAGATATGTTGATTATTTTATTAAAAATGGGTATAGCAATGTTCGTGGAATATTAATAGCTCCTCATATTACTCCCTCAGCAAGAAAACTTCTTGAAGAATATGGCCTAGAGTATAAAAGACTTCTTCCACCTAAGGAACTTGGGAAAAGACCTAATATTGAATGGTTAAGATAAGGAGAGGAGAAAAAATGTTATTGAGAGATTTCATCTCGTCTAAGAAAGGTCTGCTAATCGATATTGAAGGTACTTTAATAAGCGAAATTGAGTATGAAAAAGCTTTTCCAGACACTTATTTATTCCTCAAAATATTGAAGCAGAAAAATTTTTTACTTCTGACGAATCTTGCTAGAAAGTCAAGAAAATATGTCTCAAGAAAACTCTCAAGCATGAAAATAAACGTACCTCATACAAAGATAATAAACCCAACGATAGTGGCTGCGATAATTTTGGAAGAGAAATACGAGAAACCCGTTAAAGTTTTTCTGATAGGTGAAAACGGGCACTTGGAGGATCTCTTAGAATTTGCTTGGATAGAGCTTACTGATCATGAGAAAGTAAATGCTGTATTGCTAGGAGCCAGTAGAAACATTACATACCAACAGCTTAATTTCGCTTTCAGACAAATACTACGTGGAGCTGACTTAATAGTATTAGGAGGAGAAACTTGGAGCTTAGGTAAAATATATGATGATGAAGGAGAGTTCTTGATGGAAGGTGCTTTCGCCGCAGCATTAGAAGCGGCTACTGGTATAAAGGCTATACGTGCTGGAAAGCCTTCCGAAATATTCTTTGAAGTTGGGCTTAAAAAGCTCGGTTTGGACAAACATGAAGTCGTCATGATCGGAGACTCTTTACAAACGGATGTAACCGGGGCACTATCTTACGGGATAGATGTAATATATGTGAACCGAAAATCAAGAAGTGATGAAGAAATTATTAAGAAGCTAGCTAATGTCAAAAAGAAATCAACTCTATATATAGTTAATTCATTAAATCCTTCCGAAGTTTTAAAAGCTCTAGATTTCTGACAAAAGCATAAGGTTATGTTCTCATAGCAGAGAAAAATCTGATTGTATTCTTTAAACCTTGCTCTAAGGAGAAATTTGGTTTCCATTCTAATTCTTTTTCAGCTTTTACTATATTAGCGACACTCTCCCTTACATCACCCGGCCGCGCTGGTGCGAATTTTATCTCTGATTTAGATCTCGTGAGATCAATTATTTTCCTTGCTAAATCAATTATTCTTGTCTTTTTTCCAGTACCAATATTAAAGACACCAGTAACGTTTCCCTTTACAGCGATCAAGTTTGCCATTGCAACATCTTTTACGTAAATAAAGTCTCTCACTTGTTTTCCATCCCCATAAATTATGAGAGGCTTATTACTCAGAGCTGAGGTTATAAATTTTAGAACTACTCCAGCATAGGGTCCTGCTTTCATCCTAGGTCCAAACACGTTGAAATACCTCAGTACAACTGATTTTAATCCATATGTCTCCTGATAAGCATTAACAAGTGCTTCTCCGGCCAGCTTGGATGCACCATAAGGATTTAATGGAAAGAGGGGGTGCTTCTCATCGATTGGTAAATATATGGGATTGCCATAAACGGCCGCGCTAGAAGCATATACTATCCGCTCTACGTCGCAGTATCTCATAGCCTCCAACACATTCAATGTCCCATTAGCATTTACTTGGAAAGCTAAGTCAGGAAAACTATTAGCCTCATCAACACTCACAATTGCGGCCAGATGAATAACTGCATCAACATCTCTCATTACCGATTTTAGAAGAGAAAAATCCCTGATATCACCGTTTATTATACTTACACGAGAAGACTGAAGAATAGAATTGAGGTTTTCTTTTGAACTGCTTCTGAAATTATCTAGAACTATCACGTAAAAATTCTCTTTAAGCAATAGTTCAACGGTATGACTTCCTATAAATCCAGCACCACCAGTAATTAATACAGTGCTCATATTTTTCACCCGTTTTTCTACTCTCGTTTTATTCTCATTAAACAAGGTATAACGCAATCTTTTTGTTGTTCTTATTACTCTACTCTTCAAGAAATTTTTATCCGTGAAAACTATGGTCGAGGCTCTCAGTGTTAATGAGTTATTCCCCCCTGGAAGATACTTCTTAATGGGAAACGAAGCTTTAGCTATTGGAGCCTTACTCGCTGGATGCCGCTTTTTTGCAGGTTATCCAATAACACCTAGTTCAGAGATAATGAATTTTATGGCAAGATATCTTCCATTAGTTGGAGGAACATTTATTCAAATGGAAGATGAATTATCCTCGATTATGGCTGTCATTGGGGCTAGCTGGGCTGGTGTCAGATCAATGACCGCTACCAGCGGACCTGGTTTCTCATTAATGCAAGAGGGAATAGGTTACGCAATTATGACTGAAACGCCTATTGTATTGGTGGATGTGATGCGTGTAGGACCTGGTACTGGGCAAGCTACAAAATCTGCTCAGGGTGATGTAATGCAAGCTCGATGGGGGCGTCACGGAGATCAAGAGATAATAGCGATGGCACCTGCATTTGCTCAGGAAATGTTAGAACTAACAATAGATGCTTTTAATCTAGCCGACACATATCGCGTACCAGTTATTTTACTTCCAGATGAGATCATTGGGCATTTGGAAGAAGTTGTAGAAATCCCAAGCGAGGATTCCATTATAAGAATTCAAAGAATAGAACCAAAATCGCCCGAAGAACCCCATTTTGGGGGAGATGGTGCAAGGATTGCTCCAATGCCGATAGTTGGAAAAGGATATAACGCTCTCATTACTGGTTCTACGCATGATGAGAAGGGGTATAGAAAAACTCAGGATCCTAATGTTCATAGAAGACTTGCTTGGCATCTTGTTAATAAGATAAGGAGAAACAGAGATAAAATCGTTAAATACGAGATTATTGAGAATGAGTCCGCAAGAATAGGTATTGTAGCTTATGGTTCCGTTTACAGAGCTGCAAGAGAAGCCATTGATCTTGCGAAGAAAAAAGGTTTAAGAATTAATCTTTTCCGACCAATTACCCTCTGGCCTTCACCAGAAAGGCAACTAAGAAAATTTGCTGAAAATTTGGACGCTATAATTGTTCCTGAAATGAATACTGGAATGTACGTGCTAGAGATAGAGAGAATTGTGAAAGATCTCTTACCAGTTTATTCTCTTACAAAAATTGGCGGGGGAGAGCCTATTACTCCAGAAGAAATTCTTAGATTCGCCGAGAATATTATTAAAGAGGGGATTAAGAAATGAGCTCCACAAGATATAGTCATCCACTAGATAAATATCTCCGGACAGAGGTAATACCTCATGTCATGTGTCCTGGATGCGGTAATATGAGTATCGCAAACGCTTTTCTACGAGCTGTGGATAAGATTTTTGGATCATTTGAAAAATTCGTGTTCGTGTCGGGTATTGGCTGTGCCGCATGGATACCTTCTCCACACTTTAAAGCTGACACGATTCATACATTACATGGAAGACCAATACCAGTAGCAATTGGGGTTAAACTAGCTAACCCAGATCTTCACGTTGTCGTTATTTCGGGAGACGGCGACTTAGTTGCTATTGGGGGAAACCATTTAATACACGCAGCCAGAAGAAACGCAGATATTTTAGTCATAATGGTTAATAACTTTAATTATGGAATGACAGGGGGCCAATTAGCCCCTACAACTCCTCATGGAGCAATAACAATAACCACTCCATATGGAAACCCAGAACATGAGATTGACGTATCAAAAATAGTAGCTGAAGCTGGCGCTAATTATGTAGCCCGATGGACCATTCTTCACCAAATACAGTTAGAGAACTCGTTTAAAAAAGCCCTTCAAATGGAGGGATTTCGATTCATAGAAGTTCTCTCTCCATGCACATCAAGATACGTACCGAGGAACTTTGGAAATTTAAAGAACATCCTTGACTTCTTTAAGAAGAATACGATTGATATTCAAGTAGCTCAGAGAAAGGGCTCCACCGAGGGCAAAATTGTTATTGGAGAATTTGTTATACGAGATAGACCCGGCTTAGTGAGAAGTATTCAAGAACTAAGATCCAGAGCGTTAAATGCGTGGAGGAGTTCGAGATGAGAGAAGAATTATTTATCACTGGTATTGGGGGGCAAGGAATAATACTAGCTGGAGAATTAATAGCTAAGGCTGCTATGGAGAAGGGATACTATGCTGTAATGACCAAAATGTATGGAGCGGAAGTTCGAGGCGGAGCATCAAGCAGTGGCGTCATAATATCTGATAATAAAATCTTTTTCCCATTCGTTCGGAGACCAGATTATATTTTAGCACTGCATGAAAAAGGACTCCGATCGCATGCTCCTCGTAACACGAAAATATTAATCATCGATGAAGATCTTGTTAGAAGTCTTCCTAATATATCTTATGAAAGATTAGTTAAATTACCATTAATCAGAATCGCAGAATCCATT
>JAHKLG010000125.1 GCA_029856625.1 Candidatus Njordarchaeota archaeon
AAGATCAAGATCAAGCAAAAATAGGTTGCTTTTTGTTGTTATTTGAACTTTAAGTCCTAATGGCAGCAATACTTTAAGAACATTTCTGGTGATTCTTAGCATCTTTTCTTGAGGAGGGTAGGGATCACTACTAAGACTCATGTCTATTGGTATTCTCGGATTTATTTTTCTCAGATCATCATGAAGTCTCTTGATAAGATTTTCTTTAGGCCGACTTTCCTTATATCCAATATATGATGTGGCATAACAGTAAAGACATTTATGCGAACAGCCCGTGTAGGGGTTTATGGTATATTTTACTGGACATGTACACAGTTTGCTTCTCCAGGGGTCAAATAATTTAAGAACACCCAAACTTAGTCACCATTGTTTCTTCCAAGATAGTGTTTTCTAAAACTCTATAGGGAGAATATTCTGAAGTGATCGGTTCTATTCTGAAAATGAATTTTAACTTGCAGTGAATATATATGATTTTAGGGGGGATTTAAACACTACATGTTTGATGCTGAGCTGGAAGCTGTCATTGAGATAACTGAGGGTAAAGGTCTGGAAGAGATTCTTGAATTTCCGAGAAACCGATATATGTATCAGGGAGAAAATATTTTAAATGGTTTTTTATTTAAGATTCCAATGAATCCGCATCCTCATTCTGTAGTAAACTTTAGGAGGTTAAAGAATGAAAAAGAATAGAGTTATAGCGTTCATTCCTATAATCTTTCTTATCTCTCTGTTACTACTAGTTCCCATAATGTCCTACTATATACCAAGGATTCATCCCCCACTGTCAAATAAAAATTCGAACATTATTGTGGATCCAGAAATATACAAGATGGGAGAAAAAAGGGTCCTTTCAGTAATATGGTTTAGAGATTACGAAACATTGGAGAGAGGAATAAGCATATTAGCAGATTCTGGAGTAGAAATCGTTCATCGTTACAACATGTTTCCAGCACTTTTAGTTAGGATTTCTAAGGATTCCCTGCCCCTCATTGTGAGCATAAGAGGAGTCACTGGAGTATATTATAACAAACATTATAAATTACTAAGAACAAAACCAATAGGTGGTCTTCATCCTACGACATTACAAAGTAGCAAAGCAATAGGGGCTGACACATTCTGGATTCATGGATACAAAGGAGATCAAATAAGAATAGGTATTATTGATACTGGAATAGATCCAGATCATCCTGATTTTCAGGGGAAAATCGTTGCTATGAAATCATTTGTATTAAGAAAATATGGTTATAAGAATGATGATCCAGATCCATCAGATGGAGCGATAGATATATGGCATGGAACAAGAGTTGCGGGTATTGCGGCTGGGGCGGGTAAAGGTGATCCAGAATTAGGTACTGGGGTGGCTCCAAATGCATTAATAATTTCAGCTAAAGTATTTCCATCTGGAAAAGAAACTACAGCAACACTCGCGGGAATTCTAGCTGCTATAGAATGGTGTGTGGAACAAGGTGCTGATGTAATTAATATGAGTTTGGGTGGGGGAGCTGATTATTATGATCCTCTTCAACGCGTTACCAAGGAAGCAGCTGAGTTAGGAGTTACGGTAGTAATAGCAGCGGGTAATGAAGGCGATAATGGATTTAATACCATGAGCGTAGGATCCCCTGGATTCTCTCCATATGCTATCACAGTAGGAGCTACCGATATCGAAGGCGAAAAAATAAAGACTCTCTACAGCTCTATAGGACCCACTATATTATTAGCTGTCAAACCAGATATATGTGCTCCTTCCGGTGTAGCTGCCCCAATTTCTACAGCTTCTGGTGCGGTTCCTCCGTATGGAGAGGCTGAAGAGGGCACATCCTTCTCGGCACCTCATATTGCTGGAGCTGCAGCATTAATTGCACAATATTTAAAAACGAGGGGTATTGAGAAAAAGTATTGGCTCGGAATTATAAAGTACGTTTTAATGAAGAGCGCTTCTCCAATAGTCTCTGCGGGAATAAAGTATTATGAACTCTGGGCTGGTGCTGGCTTCGTTAACTTAACAGCAGCATATGATTTACTGGAATCTATGTTTAGTGAAACTACAACCATTCCCGAAAACATATTTGTTACTCCCATTAGAATTCCTACAGGTGCTACGAATAAAGCTTTATTCTTCCCATATGGTAGTAAAGTCTTTCAGGGAATGAGATTAGAATTTAACTTTACGATAGTCTCAATGCGTGATGTTACTGTTAATGTACAGTTAGTGGGTAACATATCGGATGTAATTACTCTATTCTCACCAACAACATTCAGTGCTCTTACCCCTACCACACTATGGGAATTCAATGTGACATTCTCTACTGCAGCTGAGGGATATTATAGTGGCTGGATAATTTTCTCTACAGCATCCGATACTTTTAACGTTTCTATGGAATTCCACCTGGTTAAACCTAAGATGTGGTGGTTATTTGATTTAAGGCATACAAGTTGGACTATAGACTTTAAATATGGCCAATATAAGAATCTCTATAAGTTATTGGAAAATAATAATGTCTCAGTTGAACAATGGTATTTTGGATCAAGACCCCTTACATATGAACTCCTATCTAAGTACGATTTCGTATTTATTCCTGATGCTGCATCCTACTATGGTATATATAACTCAACCGCTCACTCTGTAGGAATTTCGTCAGTGAGATTCAGTGGTGAGGAAATAGATGCTATTGTAAAGTATGTTGAGGCTGGTGGGAATATAATCCTAATTGGTATGACTCCAGAGAGTAATAATATTACGGAATTAAATAGATTAGCTGAACGTTTTGGCGTTCTGTTCACTAAGAAGTTCCTCACGATTACTCAAGAGCCTGATATAGCTACAGTTAGCAACCATGTTCTATTTAGGGGAGTGAGTGGTCTTCCATTCTATGGGGTTGCTCTCAATCCTAAAGATCCTGGGATGAGCATAGCCTCTTATAAGGGATATTCCGTAGCCGCATTGTATGCGTCACGGAGAGGCGGTTTTGCTTTAATACTAGCTACAAATTTTGTATTTGATAATTGGGCATTGAGGGGTGTTTATAGAGTTCCCGCAAAAGAAGTGCAACAGTTCATATTAAACATTCTAGAGTTACCAACTCTTCAGAAGGAAATATTAGTAAAAACATTACCAGACTCTATAACTAGAGGAGAAACTATAACTATTGAAGTAACCACTAATTTGACAAATGTAGAGGGACATGTAACGGATTATATAAGTACAACGCCCCTCGTATTTACTGAGACCGATGGAAAGTTAATTGCTTCTTATGCCACAAAACTTGCGGGAGACACTATTGTTTATATTAAAGCTAGTTTTAAGGATGATTATTGGATTCACATAGCCGATGTCGTAAGTGTAGCTAAAACAGAAGAAAACCCACCAACAGTATCTGTGAGTTATGCTAATGCTTCAACGATCTTTTATGAAGGAGAAAATTTGACTCTCCGAGTAATCATTGAAGATGACTCTGGCCTTATTTATCATAAGAAGCTTGTAAGCATAGTAGCCAATGCTAGCGAGTATACTATAAAACTTATTGAATCAAAAGAAACTAAATTAGTGCTTGAAGTAATAATTCCTCAAGAGCTAATTAGTGAATTAATGAGTAAGCATGAGAGTTTTCTATTAGAACTAAAAATTGATGCTAAAGATGTTAACCTTAACCAGTTTATAGCTAGATATGTCTTTAATATCTCTAAGAAATCACCAACCTCCATAGTGATGTTATTAGGAATTGGAATTACTGTGGCAGTCGTTATAGCAATTTTGGTACTATTAATTTATAGAAAAAAGACAGTATAATCGAATGCTTCATCACTTCTTTTACTTTTTTGGGATATTTTTGCGTTTTTATTATCAATTTTTTCTGAACGTGTAAATACTCTTATCTTTTTTACTCAATACCTATTCATGAGGGTTGCTTAAGTTATGTAATGGTGATGTTTTGTTGTTTAGTGATAAATTGCCAGAGAAAGCTGATGTTGTTATCATTGGTTGTGGAGTTGTTGGTTGCGCTATTGCTAGAGAGCTTTCTCGATACAAATTAGATGTGGTTGCTATTGATAAGGAGCCTGATGTTGGTTGGGGTGCGAGCAAGGGTAATATGGGTGTTATTCATCCCTTTGTTCCTCATAAGGGTAAGTATAAAAATAAGATGTGCATCGAAGGTAATAAACTATTTGAAGAGCTTGCAAAGGAGCTTGATTTTCCTTTTCAACGGCCTGGTTTACTAATAGTTGCTTTATCATTTGTACAGTTCCTTGCCTTAGTGATTGCTTATATTTACTTGCGCGTGATAAAGAAGGTTAAAGCTAAGTGGGTTTGGAGAGGAAAGCTTAGGGAATTAGAGCCACGTATTAATAAGAAGGCTCGTGCTGCTATTCTCGTGCCAACAGCAGGCATAACTGATCCAGTAAAATATGCGATAGCATTAGCTGAGAATGCTGCTGCTAATGGGGTCAAGTTCGTCCTTAACACGCATGTTATTGGCTTTGAGATAGAGAATGGAAGGATAAAGGCTG
>JAHKLG010000126.1 GCA_029856625.1 Candidatus Njordarchaeota archaeon
CTCTTTCTCTCGATTACAGCCATAATAGAGATGAGTATCATCCCTATTATAGCTATGGCTAAGGATAAGCAAAATTCTATTTTGGCTAAGAAGGCTTGAAGAGAGAAAACGCCATACATACTCCTTTTCTTCAACTCTTCAATAAAGGAAACGATGTCATACTCGTTTTCATGCAACCCTATCTCAGTAAGAACTTTTTCAATACAGGATTTAACTAGGGTTACATTAGCGTTTGACTTAAGCTTAATAAGAATCGCCCGAATACCAGCCATATTAATTATTCTCTTCAATACTTCATGCTTAGCGACCTCTTTAAGATTTATAAATACATGTAATGGGGATTGGGAAGTCTGAAGATCTGTCAACCCTAAAGATATACCGGGAGCGAACTTCATGAAACCTAATATCGTAAAGTTTAGAGCCCCATATTCTGTCCCTACATATATTTGGTCGCCGTCTTTATAGCCAAAATAAGTTTTAGCGTTTATTGATAAAAGCACATGTTTTTCATCAAACTTTGATAAAACTTCTTTAACCGACGAATCTTCTAGATAAGAGGGATCAAAGAAGCTCGTATTAAAGTATTCAGGATCTATAAAAACTAAGGATATTGAGGGAGTTCCTATGAGAAACAGATCTCCAATTCTACAAGTTTCGTAAACGTACTCAATATTGGATATACTATCGACGAGCGCTTTTGAAGAATTATAATTAATGGGAGTATAAAGGTCTACATGAATATCTGAACCCACATAGAACTGGGTCTCAATTCGTATCCTATTTTCCTGGGTGGCATGAGCAATACCATAGTAGACTCCGAAAGTTATGGTTAACGTTATTAAAAAGATGATTCTAGCCGTTCTAGCTCTTTTTCTCGCAAAATTTCTTACAGCATAATAACTTAATCTCCCACTAATCGGTTTTACAATGGCTGAGAAGAACCTATCAAGCTTGCTAGAATAATGAGCTATTACTCTACTAGCTCCATAAGGGAAAACAAATGGGCCGGAGATGATTATTAAACCATACATGATTATTAAAAGGAAAAGGATTAGGACAAGGACGATTGATGTAGTAATTATTCTTATCAATAATCTAAGAGTCGGCATTCCGAGGAGAAGATCTATCGTAGCATATAATCCTATTCCTAAAGAGAACCATACCCACTTAGGTAGTTTTTCTTCAATTTCTATTTCTTCCACATATTCCATGAGTGCCTTAGGCACATCTAACTTAGATATGCTTCTGACAGGGAGAATAGCTGATAGGAAACCGAGTATAAATCCGGCTATGGCACCGCCAATTAAGTAATTTCTCCAGAATTTCCCTATAACACTTGCAACTGGGTATATTTCAATTAGGTCTGAGAAAAGAATATTTAGGAGAAATTGTGCAATTAGATAACCTAATAGACTTCCTACTACACCACCAGCTAAACCAGATATTGCTATTTCTGTTAGCAAGAATTTACCTATGAATCTACTGTCCGCACCACGAACCTTTAATAATCCGATCTCTCTTCTCCTATAATTAACTAGAATCCAATTAGTTATTAATGCTAAGATAACTCCGAGTAATAGAGCGGGTATAGAATTAATAGTAACTGCTGTTCGTGAGGCAGAGACAATAAATAGGACAGAAGATACTTTATTCAAGAGGGGTATTGAAACAACGAAGTCTTCTCGAATATTCATTTGATCAGTTATAACTAGTTCAACTTCTCTCCCAACATTACTTATATCCATCGCTGTCTGGAAGGGATTCCAGGGATTTATTAATGACTTTCTATCAAGCATCACAATTAAGTGTAGACGACCCCTCAATTTATCCTCGGAATAGATAAGTTCCCTTGTTAAATTCCATTGTAAGAAATTATCAAAGATTTCCATAATAGCATAGTTAGGATCAAATCTCTCTCCATAGATTATGAATTTGAGAGCATCAGCTAATGCTCCTTCAAAACTGATAATAGCTCTTACTTTGAAATAGAAAACATAGGATTCGCCAGTCGCTTCAAAGTTTGTTATATTTAGAGTGATTACATCTCCGAGAGAAATATTATGGTTTTCCGCGAACTTTGCCCCTATAATAATTCCGGGCCCCGATAGATTTCCATAAACTTTCATTCTAGGTAGTGTAAAGTTAGGGGGTATTGCGATAATGCATAGAGAATCAAGGTCTTTCGTTAGGGAATTTATCGGTGTATTATTAAGGGTAATGTTTTTCGCCACTATCATTGAGAAGAATACGGGATCTACGCTCTTTACATAGCTAATATTCTTTAATCTTTTAGCAATATCATTGTGTTTCTCAAAGATCGTTACGGTGGGGTTATAAAAGGTTACATCTAGATCAACTTTAACGTCTTTGAGGGATTCTTGGAGTAAAGTATACCCTAGGTAATCGGCTGTCATTAAGGCTGAGGAAATTAATAATATTGCAAACATAATGCCTAGTAAGCTTCCAATATATAGTGCCGGTCTTCTCATTAGGAACCTGAAACTATATCGAATCCAACTCATAATATATCCCTGAAAATGGTTTGGCGAGCTTTTACAAACATAATTACTGTCTTAGGCTATATTGCTTACATGTTATTTAATATCTATGGATGAAATATGATAAGATTGAAGAAGTTATTGGAATAAAAGTAAATAATGTTCTGAGATCCTTCAGATTAAGAGATTAGAATATGAGAAAATTGAAAGCTAATAAAGGATATCATAGATCTATGGAGTAAGAATAATTTAAGCGAAAAACGCCCAAAACGTCCAAACCATATAATGTGAAGAACAGGAGGAATAATCCTACATGGAGTAATGAAAAAGCGGTCGAAATAATCTTAAAAGAAGCATTACCAGAATCATCGATAAAAATAATGATAAACTAGATACATCAATTCTCCTATCTTAAAACAATCACTAAGCGGTAACCTAATCAAAAATTTTAAATAGAGTGAGTTCTCTCCTTGAATACTACCCAAATTCCTTAACTCAAAAATGGCATTGTGTTGTTATAAATTCGCCCTATAATTATATTATAGGGAGCCAATAAAGGCTGATGACGAGGGCTTATGCCGAAAACTAAAATGCATGAGGAGCGCCGGAACTGCTGAGAAGTGATTCTCTTTCTATGAGATTTTACTACTTAACGTTTGCCTTTTAAGAAACTAAGAAAATGGTGAGTAGTATGAAGAGAGAGATCATAGTAAAAGGCCTGATCGTGAGGGAGCCTTATGCGACAATGATTATCCAGGGGATTAAGAGGTGGGAGATAAGGAATAAAAGAACTAAAACAAGGGGTAAAATCGCTATAATAACGAAAAAGAGGATAATTGGCTTTGTAGAATTAGTAGGTATTAAAGGTCCATTTACGGTCAATGAATTAATAGAATTTTATGAGTATCATAGAGCAGACCCTTTTGAACTCAAGAAGGTATCAAGAGGTAAGCT
Source organism: Candidatus Njordarchaeota archaeon (assembly GCA_029856625.1). Taxonomy (GTDB): domain Archaea; phylum Asgardarchaeota; class Njordarchaeia; order Njordarchaeales; family Njordarchaeaceae; genus Njordarchaeum. The sequence continues at coordinate 3,453 of JAHKLG010000126.1, forward strand.
CCTCTACGCCTGGGAGCTCGATAATCCAATAAAACTCAGAGAGCCGATTCAAATTAAGTTCCCAAGAGGACCGGTTACATGGGTTAATATTAGACCAGAAATGCTTTCTAATGATAAAGACCTTTTACATTTGATCAGCATTCTAAAGACTTCTTAACCGCAACTAATAGCACGTTTCTAAAAGAAAGTAAATTTGGAGAAATTGATGAAGATAATTCTTATTCACCCAAGAATCGTTTCATCTCCTCTCCTTTTGCCTCCCTAGCAGTACCATAGCCGACGAAGATTAACTTATCAGGGTTCAGAACCTTTATTATCTCCGCTCTATGCGTCACTAGAATAAGTGTTATTCCCGCTTGTCTAGCTAAGCGTGATAATTTTGCGGCAACACGCATTGCTGTTAGAGTATCTAGGTGAGCAGCAAATTCATCAATTAGGAGCAAATTTGGTCTTTCAGCCAATAAGCTAGCCAGTTTTGCTCTCTCTTTTTGACCAGTTGAGAGTTCCCAGAATTTTGCTCTATAAAGAACGGCATCACTTAATCCAACCTTATTAAGGATCTCTACGGCTAATGATTCATCTCTGGTCTTATTATAAACGTGTTCTAGTAGGGATTCATCTCCGAATCGTGGTTCAATTTCCCCGGGTAATAAAATTGAAACTCTTGCATTCTCAGGAATGATTATTTTTCCACTGGTTGGTCTAAATTTATCCTCATTTATGCCCTTTATGGCTCCATAGATTAAGCGTAGTAGAGTTGTCTTCCCGGCACCAGATGCCCCAACAACAACCACTACTTCTCCTGGTTTTATCTCTAAGTTAACATTCCTAAGAACAAGTCTCTGAAGTTTTCGTTGTCTTACGCCAAATGCTTCGAGGACCTTTCGAAGCTCTGGCTTCAGTTTCTCAAGAGTTAAAATATTCTCGAATATCTTAGTAACGTTCTGTAGAATTATACTCCCCTATAGCTTCTCATCACTTGTATACCGGGAAACACATAATCGCCCACCATGCTCACGTGCGTATGGATCCTCCTTTA
>JAHKLG010000127.1 GCA_029856625.1 Candidatus Njordarchaeota archaeon
ATGAGGAAAATGCTTGAGTAGAGTACGTAATATAAGAGGTCTCCAAGAAATAATATGACAAAATCTGTCGGGGTTGAAAGCACGGATTCTATTGTTCCATAAAATTGCTCTAGTCTAATAGTCATAGCTAAGCTTCTGAGACCAGCTGTTATGTAGTGGGACACGGCTAATCCTATTACTGCGAATGTGAAGTAACTCTCTCCATAACCAGCAGCCGCTACTTGTTGTGGGAGAATTATGAATGATAATAGGAAGTAAGTGAAGACATTGAACATTGTTGTGGCGAAATCGAAAAGCATCCATGTCTTATAATTGAACCTTATCTTTGCCCTCCTCAGCATAGCCATATAAACCTTATACGCAGAACTAACCTTTCCACTACTTTTTTCTTGGAAAAGATTAAGGACTTCCTCTATACTCATCCCGATCACCCTAGTAAGCGGCTAAGAGCCCGGTCTTCTTAGCCTTGTTGAGATAATGCTTGAATACTTTAAACCCTAGGAATATAGTTGGGAAGAATACTAAGAGGATTATTAAGTGTCTTAGCATTAGAGGGTGGGTTAGGGGGAGCTCATCTATTATTGTTCTTCTAAATAACTCAAGCCCATGAGTGAATGGGATAAGCATTGCTATATAATATAGAGGCGGATAGTTCCATAGGAGTGATAGGGGGTATAAAACACCACCAAAGAACTCTATCACGGCAACAAGAAGAACGAGTAAGGTTTCTAATTGTTTATGGACAATATACATGCCAGCTGCCATCACTCCAATACCAGCGTGGATCAGCACTGTCAAGAGCACAATTAATATGGCTTGTAACCAAAATACTAGACTCCTAGTAAATGATGCCCCAAGCGAATACCCAAGCAGAATCGTTACAAAGAAAACTGAGGAAGACCATGTGAAGCCATAGAGAATCTGACCCCATAACCAAGCATGAAAATCATCGAAATCCGCAGCTGCTAGACTTTCAAATGTTCCTGCAGATATCTCATGTCTCATCTTATGAGCTAATCTAGCTACTGATGTCCAAATATACCTGGATAAGGCGATACCAGCTAGAGCAAACGCTATATAATCGGGTGTGTAACCAAGCCTCATCAAATCCTGAGGAGATACTAGAAAACCAATATAATAGTATATCAGAGCACTAATAGTAATATCTATCAGATCTAATGCGAAGTTCATCCTATAAGAGGTGTATATTTTGAGCTGATAGAAACAAGAAGCTAGTGCTCGTCTAATAAAAGCATGAAAACCATGCTCCTTTTCTCTTGCCCTAAAGACCTCAATAATATCACTTATTGAACTCATAGACGTCTCCTTCCAAATCTTCTTGTTTCTGTTTCCTCTATTTTCACTCCAGCAATTTTAAGGAATGCCTCTTCCAAAGTGGGTAAGGCTCTAGATATGGATTCGACCTTATATCCCCTTAGTACTCGGGCAATTTCTGGAATAGCTGTGTAATAATCATTCACAGACACTCTAATTTTAATGTTCTTTGCTTCCCGTTCATGAAAGAGAACAGTGTTTATTACGGATAAGCTTTCAAGCTTATTGAGGATTTCTTTCAAATCAGAGTCCGTAGAGGCCACAATGATCTCAACAATCTTTATTTCCTCTACTTTCTCTTTTATTTCTCTAGGAGTTCCGATGAAGATTATTCTCCCCTTATTAATCACCGCTATCCTATCACATAACTGTTCAACCTCATACATATTATGCGAGGTAAAGAGTATAGTTTTTCCAAGTTCATCAGCTAAGCGTCTGAGAAAGTTCCTAACCTTTATAGCGGACTCTACATCAAGGCCCAGAGTAGGTTCATCAAGTATTAGTACATCTGGGTTATGTAATAGAGACCTGATAAGCATTAATTTTATTCTCATACCAGTTGAATAGTTCATTACAAGCTTGTCTACTGCATCCTCAAGCTCTAGGAATCTAAGTAATGTCCTAGCTCTCTTCTCAGCTATTTTCCTCGGGACATTAAGAATACTTGCAAAGAACATTAAGTTATCCCAACCAGACAGTCTCCAATATAGGGCTCTACCGCCAGTCTCACCCATCATCCAACCAATTCTTTTCCTAACCTCTATAGGATCCTTCAAAATGGAGTATCCTTCGATCCAAGCCTCACCCTCATCTGGAATAAGTAGCGTTGCGAGCATTTTCGCAAAGGTTGTTTTCCCAGCGCCATTAGGTCCTAGTAATCCGAAGAACTCTCCATACTTTATCTTTATACTCACATGGTCCACAGCTACTATTTCTCTATGCTTATCACGGTAAATCTTGGTTAATTCCTCAGAGACAATAGCATAATCCCTCATATTCATCGCCTATCTCTCTAACTTACTAAGTATCTCTTCAATAGCATTCTTTAACTTCTTAAGCAATTCGATAGAATCATTTAAATGATCAAGACCCTCCTCCGTTATTCGATAAATCCTCTTAGCAGGTCCGCTTTCCCCAATATCCCATTGAGAAACGATAAGCCCCTCATCCTCCATTCTTCTTAATAGCATATAAATAATGGCACGTGGAATGTCTAATCCATATCGTTCCTTAAGAATCCTATGGAGCTCACTACCATGAATAGGTTTTTCCTTTATTATTGTGAGTATTAATAACTCCTTTACGCCGCGGAAAATCGCTCTGAGAGACGCCTTATCCAAATGATGATGGTGATGGTGATGCAATTTTTTCACCTGTTATGTATCATACCTATGTACAAAATATACCTATATAGAGTTACTTCTTCTATTCATTCCCTCATATTTATAAATGTTCTGTGTATACAACATTGGTGGAGGATAAAGTAAAACCATACTCCTATAGTCAGGAGTCTCTATGCTTGACAGAGAAAAGTGGCAAAGAATACAAGAGTTACAGAAGGGTAAGCACTTTATTAGCATATTGCATAAGCCCATAGAGGATTTCATAGTATATCTCCTCTACGACCTTGATTTTATCTCTGCGGATCATGTATCGCTTATTACCTACCTCTTAGCATTCTATGTAGCGTACCTTTTTCTGCGAGGTGCGGTATTGTACGCCCTACTACTAGCAGTTATTGTTGGTATTCTTGATGGTGTTGATGGAAAAATAGCTAGATTACGAGGGAGGAAGACATATATTGGAAAACTGGAGCATAGTATAGATATGTTGTATGAGCAAACATGGTATGCAACGTATACCTGGTATCTATGGACTCATTATGGAGATAATCTCTATCTAGTACTTGGTTTTGCTTTTCTTATACTTGATAGCCTAGTTAGACATATATACAATACTTTCTGGATAGCCACTGGGAAATCTCTTAAATACTCTGGAGGACTTGCCGAGAAAGTCACCAAGATTGATGGTAGACGTTCAGTGTATGTACTCCACATGATCATTTGGTATGTATTAGGGGCATTTAATTATTCCATCTTCACAATCTTAATACACTGTGGAGCAACAGCATTCGCTTACTTAGCAATATCTATGAAGTACTTGTATTCAAGCCAAGTTTTACCGAGTTAATCCTCAGAAGCCTCCTTGATGTCAACACCTAGTCGCTTAGCAAGTTTTGAAAAGTCTATCTTAAGGATCACGTAGATTATTATTACAACTATATAGATGATTATTATATCGTCTAACCAGGGATATGGGCTCTCACCAGATGTACTAAACCAATGAAGGATTATTCCGCCAAAAATCTTCCCACCTAAGATGATTATAGTGATTAGGGTGAGTTTCCCTAAGAAGCAGGCAATTATCGCCTTTGTGAAGCTATATCCCACAAAACCTAGGGGAATTAAGATAACATCATCTGGGAGAGGTGTGAGAGCCATGAGGAATATAATGAATGGAATAAGCAGGGGTTTTTGTTCAAGTAATTTTCTCATGATCTCTGACTTTTTCCGATACTTCTCAATATCCTCAGTAACTCTTTTACCAACGAATCCTATAAGGTAAGCACTAAATTCTCCAAACGCAGCCCCAATACTTGCAGAAAGTATTAAGATTACTGGATTTACCTCAGGTTTCGCTGCTAAAGCGAAGAGGATTAGAGGATATGGAATATAAATGAATACGGATGCATTAGCAATCGTTACTGAGACCGCCGCTATTAAATATAGGTAGATGAGGTTTTCGGATTTTATGGACTCCACAAACCATGCTGTAATCGTATTATTAAGAGCAGTACCAACTTGCGGATCCAAGTACGATATAATACCTAAAATCCCTAGTACTATTGTTGAAATGATAAGAAATTTTTCTGGTCCTTCGAATCTCATTCATTAACCTCCAGCAAGCCTGAGAACAGCCCCAGGATGAAGTGATTAAGACTCATTATTAGTAAAAGCACTCAAAACGAAATTATGAAATAAGATTTATAAAAGAAACTCCATATCTCAATGATGTCTTTAAGCTCTTCTTCGGGTGCTAAGTTTGAGGACAAGGGGCGGAAGGCGCGGGGAATTTAGTATTCCCCA
>JAHKLG010000128.1 GCA_029856625.1 Candidatus Njordarchaeota archaeon
AAAGGATATTCATAAGTTTTTCTATATGATAAGGAAAACGGAGCTAATGATACGAAATAAGCTAAATAATGCAAATATAAGATACTTCTCTGATGAGTTATTGAAAAATCTAGAATCTAGACCATACCGTGGTGGAGAGATGAAGAGACTAATAATTGTTGTTCCTCGAATAACGAAAAGAGAAGTTGTTTATTATGCGACACGGGGACGTATTTTCCCCCCTAAGACAACGAGACATATCATACCTATAAGACCGCTTTTTGTAAATTATCCAATGAATCTTCTAAGGAAAAGCGGATATGATCTAGATTTTCTCAATCAAGTATTATCAAAAATGCTGAGTCAGAGAAGAATATTAAAGGTTCGTGGCAAGGTTTACATTGATAGATTCTATGAGGATGATTATCTAATTATTTTCTCATAAGAATACTTCTATCTGGATCCGAAATGGCAGAGGAGAATATCATAATCATATACTCATTAAATAACATTAACGAAGAGATCCTGGCCAATATTGAAAGCTTAAGTTCAAGATTAAGAGCAGAGTTAAATGCTGCTATAGAACATTTCGTTGATAAGAGCATGGCATTGTATAGCATAATATTAAAACACGCAAGTCTTGACGAAAAAAGGATCGCTAAAATCGACTGGATTATCAAGGAGTGGTTCAAGAAGTATAATACTGAAGCACAACGTGTATTGATAAGTGAACTTGTTCAAGAGGAAACAATAGAGAAATTCTTCTTAAGCTTTCATTTTCTGATAAGGCTTACAATTTACTACGCTCAGAAGTTTCGAGTAGTTTCCCGAATTCTCCAGCGAAATAAGTTTAGATGTGAAGAGAGAGTGTTAAAAGAATTTATGAGGGATGGTTTTAAAGGAATGAATATTAAACTGAGTAAAAAGGATTTCCAAAGGCTTCAAAGTTGTTGTGAAACGCTGGTAAAAATCTTATTAAAACATGAAGGAGTCATAACTGCTAATGAACCCTTATTGGAAGTTCTTCTTCTTATTGCGATTCATAATAATCTTGAAAGCCTTGTTAACATTCTTTCGCGTTTCTTAAATATGGATCCTGAAGTTGTATTAAGAGCCATTAGGAAGCTAGAAAGTCTTAACTTAGTCAAAATTGATAGAACAAAGTTTCAGTTAACTTCAAGAGGAGCCGACTTGCTAAGAGATATGTATGGCATGATAGGCGTATTAGAAAATGTAAATTTATCAATAAGTAAGGGTGTTTTCAAAGATTTTATAGAAAAGCTTAGAAAAACTTACAATGGGGTTATTATCGGGAGAAATGGGGTTATCGAAACTTTTTCTCCAGAGAGAATTTTTTATTCCATAATTTCAGCGGGTGCATCAATAGATGTCGCGGCTAAAATAGTAGATTATATTCTTCAAATATATGGAGCTGAAAAAATATTAGCAAAGAGGGAGATTATTTCAAGTATACCATTGCTCCTTAACATGTATTACCCAGCAGGAGACATAGCCCAGCGATTTGAGCTTTTTGTAAATCCTCAGGACAGAATTATCGTGGAAATCGAAGAAAACAGATTTGCTTTCATTTCAAGACCTATTATTGAGCGCATTCTTTGGGAAAAATACTTCAAAGAGTTTCGCAAAAAAGGCTTTATGGTCCCTGCTTCCCTTATCTCATCAATTGCGAATGATATCTTTCTTACAATTACTGATCTTGCAAAGCATTTCCTATCGAGTTATTATAAATTCCGAAGAGTAAAGATTACAAAAGATATTCTCTATGGAATTATGGAAATGAGCATAAATGCTCGATTAGGAAAAGATTTAGGAACATTGCTACTTAATGGAGAGTATTCTAAGCAACGAATACTTCGCCTAGCTAAGAAGGAATTAGCTACGGCTTATAATCAAATCGACAAATTACTAAACGTGGAAATTATCTCTCCAATTAATGCCTTAAACATATTCGAAGTCTTCACGAAATGCCTTAACGGAATAATCTTAATTCTCTCAAGCTTTCCTTATAACAATGCGGTAGCAAACGCGTCTCTCATTATAAATATAATAGAAAAAATAAAACAAGCAAAACATAAGTCACTGATCGAGTTAAATGACCAATTATTGCGGAGGATGAAAGGTCTCGCACGACAAAATATACAAATATTAATGCAGATTAGTCAGCGATTATTTTTCCTTGACAAACAATTAGAAAAAAGGCTAATAGAATTACTGAAAGCGGCTAAAAAACTCTGTTATAATGTGATCAAGCAAATCGACCGTAGCTTCGAATAAATATGTAAAGCAAAAAATAGAGGAATAAAGTAAAGTAGTTACAATTATCACGATTTTTAAAACAATAAAATAATGTAGAGATAATCTCGCCCTAGGTGTTGTTAGAGATGAGTCATTTTAATGTATACGATGAAGAAAACACGTTATTAATGATCCCGGGACCTGTACCTGTTCATCCCCGGGTTCTACGGGCGTTATCACGACCAATATATGGCCATAGAACTTCTGAGTTTCGTGCATTATTGGAGGAAATCGAGAAAATGTTGAAGCCTCTATTCGGTACCAAGGGACCTGTTTTTATGTTAACGGGTAGCGGAACAGCAGGAATGGATGCCGCCATAAGAACCTTCGTAAAACCGGGGGATAAAGTTCTTTCATTAGTAGCCGGTAAGTTTAGTGAAAGATTCGCAGAGATCGCTAGAACAGCTGGTGGAAAGGTAGTGGAGGTAAACGTTGAATGGGGACGGGCAATTAAGCCAGAAATTGTTGAAAAAGCCTTAAGGGAGCATCCCGATACTAAAGTAGTTACTATGACGCATAATGAGACATCTACAGGAGTTTTGCAACCTGCTTCTGAGATAGCTAAGGTGGTAAAAGAGCATGGAGCAATCCTAGTTGTGGATGGTATAACTTCTGTCGGTGGAGATTATGTAAAGATGGATGAATGGGGACTAGATGTTGTTGTGGCTGGTTCTCAAAAATGCCTTGGGATTCCTCCTGGTTTGGCATTTGTTGCTGTTCGAGAAGAATTAATAGACTATATAGAGAGGAATGAGGAAAGCTTCGCTTATTATACGGATCTTAAAAGATACTGGGAGATATGGAAAAAGTCGAAAGATCTACCATTTACGGGGGGGATCTCTCTCTTCTATGCACTCTATGAATCTCTAAAAATTATTCATGAAGAAGGCATTGAGAATAGGATTCAGCGCCATAGATTAATGGCAAAGATGACTCGCGCAGGATTTACAGCACTTGGATTAGAGCTATTTGCCGAAAAAGGATACGAAAGCAATACTCTTACAGCTGTAAAGTATCCGCCAAGCATTAGTGATAAGGATTTTAGAGCAAAAATGAGAGCCCATGGAATTCTCGTTGCAGGGGGACAAGCACACCTAAAAGGGAAGATTTTCAGAGTAGCTCATATGAACTTAACAGCAGAAAGAGAAGTATTGACAGTACTAGCGATAGCAGAATTAGTCTTAAAAGAATTAGGTTTTCCAGTTAAAAGTTCGGGGGTAACAGCCGCCATGAATGTTTATTTAAGGGAGAAGGGGAGAGCGAGATAGGATGGAAATGATGATTTAGAACTATTTCTTACGTCTCTTCAGCTTTCTTTTAAGCTTCTTTCTTTTCTTACGCTTTCTTCTCTTCCTTTGTCGCTTTAGGTTCGAGAGCTTACCCATCCCAGCCACCTTTCCGAAGCTGAGAGGGTTCAAAAAATTTCAACAAATGCGGATGTAATAAAAAGTATTGTCTTATGTTCGTAAATATATTATCGACTTACCACTTCTGTTCTCACACCTATATTAAGGATTCTTTGGAAGACATCATTTACGAATCTTATATGAGCACCTTTTGGTCCAAAGTATGGTCCAGCAATCTTTTCGTTAATGCGAATCAATACGCTCGGACCAGCTAGATCAATATCTATTATTCCTCTTTCAATTTTTGGTCTTAATGGATGTACAGCAAGTAATAATGGCGCAAAATCAAGTCCTACCTCTACGGCTCTGATGTGCAGCCCTACATCTTCTTCAATTTTTCCTATTTTTTCTCCTCCGCGTCCAATAAGTCTACCTACCGTACCCATCTTGCATATAGCTAATACATCGGGTAACTCCGTTGGTATATTGTACTTCTCCTTCAAATCTCTTATATCAACGACAGTTAATACATCAGCATCTGGTGCATGCGTATAGATAACCTCTAGTATTTCTCTCTCTTTTTCTGAGAGGGGTCTCTTTCTCATTCTTATTTCAAGAAGAATTCTTGCTCCCCTCCTAGCCCCTGGCCTCACAATATCCTTTAATCCTAAATCGATAACAATCGCGTCCTTTTCGCCAAGTAAGGCTTCACGTATTATCGTAGCTCCATCACGTTCCAAGGGGATATCTTTTTGAAGCACAGGGTCTCCCGCAACAATAAATTTGCTATTAGTACCCATTCGCATAAGTAATTCGCCAGCACTCTCTGGAGGCATATT
>JAHKLG010000129.1 GCA_029856625.1 Candidatus Njordarchaeota archaeon
TTAAACTTCCTGTCATGCTCGGCTAGCCTAGCCAGAATATCGCTGAACTTCCTGTCATGCTCCAGACTGCGTTCCCGTAGGCCCTTAAGCTCATTTAGTATTTCATGGAATCTTTTATCGTGTTCCACGCTTTTTTGTCTGAGTTCTCTTATCTCTTCTAGAATTTTGTTAAATTTCTCATCATAGCTTTGGAATCTCTCGAGAATCTCTAATAGGCCCAGTCTTGCAGCTACGATATATCTGAACTCTTTGTCCCTCTCTAATAATCTAAGGAATTTCTCTTTGAGCTCTTGTAAGTCCATAGTATCTCCACCCATAGCCGATACGCTATTCCTACTGTATAGTCCTAAACCACTAAGATAATATTAATGAGTTCGATGATAGATTAAATCTCTTACTATTTAAAGTACCATTTAAAGAGAGTAAAATGGGGAGAATTAGTAATGCTTTATTTTTGAATCAGTACTCTCTTTAAAGCTGTGCTAATAATGGTTTTATTCTCTTTTCATAATAATACGCTATGAATCCAGCTACGATGTCTGGTAATATTAATAGGGAGGAATGAATCATTAGTACTTCATAAACAGTTAACCATTCAAGCGTTTCATAGAACATCAGGAATAACCCGGCTGTATTAGCTATCATTATGAGTAGTGCGTAAGCCCCTATTAGAGCCCAAATAACAGCCCCACCTCTCCTGTGAGTATAAAGCTTATAACATCCATAAATAGCGAAGAGAGACGCAGCAAAAACAAGTCCGGTTCCAAATGCCCCAAACATTAGAGTCATGGTGCGAGATACTGGTATCTGGCGCTCTCCTACTACTAGAAGAATTATTGGGAAAATAATCGCTAACTCGGTCTTCTCTACGTAAATCTCTTCATGAACTCCCCAGAAAATCATTATTGCTATCCCTAAAATTAAGAAACCAGCTATAGTAAAAGTGGCAACATATATCATTCGATAACCAATTAATCTGGCAGCCCAGCCTATAGCAAATAATGCATCCGCTATAGCCTTAATTAAAGCTGAAAGGCCGAAGAATCTGAATACTTTAACTCTTATTAATTTAGTTGTGGCATAAGCGCTTAGAAAAATGCCTATTGCTATAATAGATATCCAAAAAGGAGACGCCATAATTCATTACCTTTGCTAGCATTATGCAAATTTCTTGATGTTCTCATAAAAAACTTTTTCACATGCCACGACTACTCTCCTTATGTCCCTGATTGATAATCCCCTATCCCTTATCTTTAGATAATCCATGTATAGCCTTTCCTTCACTATTTTGAATAAATTATCCGAACACTTAGTGATCAGTAAATCGGCTTCTTTCCCAATGATTTTTCTCAATAGATAATAATATTTCCTCACCTTCTGAAAAATCTCATAGATCTCATTAATTCCCTCCGCTAATTCTTCATATATCATCTTAATAGCTAGTGATATCGTGTCATCAACGAATTCGTAAGCTCCTTCGAGGTGTTTCTCTAACTCATTGACGAATAATATAATGATCCACTTAACTTCCTCTGGATCTTTAACATCCTGAAAGAAAAGAAGTAAGTAGCCTCTTTCTCCGATATTCTGCAGAAATATTATCCCATTCTTAACTTTAACAAATTCTATAACCTCTCCCGAAACGTCTCTCGTGATTTCAAGAATAGCTGAAATAACACCGCTAAGAATATCCATTCTCTTTCCAGATGGAATAGTGACTATGGGTAAACCGCTTCTATCAATTATTGAAACAGCTATAGGAAGCATTAGTATTACCTATCAGCGGTAATAAATGCAATAGTAAAAAACGTTGCCAATAATTATAAAAAAGTTTCTTTGCAAGTGTTTTTCAATTCGTTTTTCATAGCATAATTTAATGAATCGTTTTAGAAACAATCAATATGGATTCCATTTCCAACATTTTTGGCTTAGTGCTATTAATTAGAATACTATATTATTAACCATGTGCGAAAGGTAAGGGACATGCTCCAGAGAACTTTTGAGAAAGTACTGATTGTCCTCGCGATAACCTCAGTAGTTATTGCGCTATCTAGTATTTATGTGTTCATTGTTGGGGCGAATCCTATTATGCCATTACATATCGTTTACTTCATCATTTTGGTGATTAGTTTTCTAGATTCTATTTATGCTTGGGGAATCATTGGAGGATTATCACTATTCTTATTAGCATTCTTTATAGGTTTGTTCTTTGAGATAATAGGTGTTCTTTACGGTGTGCCCTTTGGTAAATATCATTATACAGAGAAGATTCCAGCAAAGATAATTGGGCTTGTCCCTCCAGACATCCCCCTATATTGGTTTGTAATAATCCATACTTCGATCAGAATTACGAATGTTATTTCTGGAGAAAGCATATTGGGATCTAATAACTTATACAAGCGAGTAATGATCTCGTTTGTAGATGGATTATGCGCAGTATCATGGGACTTAATAATGGATCCCATAATGGTTAATGTTTATCATGTATGGGTTTGGGAGAAGCCCTCAGGACTATATGGTATTCCCCTTACTAACTTCATAGGATGGATTATTGTTGTTTTCATCACCTCATTTACATTCAGAACAATCTTCCATCACTTATCAAATCCAAGGGAATTAATTACACCAGCCCTCATGTATTTCTTATTATGGTTAGTAATGTTTTTAACAGCCATATATTACGGGACACTATATCTTACCCCGGTAGGAAGCTTTGGAATGCTCGGATTCCTAACCATTTATGGCTTAAGACTCAGGAGCTTTAAGACAACGATTCAGAATTCTTAATATTTTTATTAGAATTCACTTAGAATCTTATGACATCTTAAGTGCCTTGGGGGATACATATTGGATCATATAGCCACATTTGCAACTTTTTCTATTGTAGCGGCAGATTTAGAGAAAGGTGATTGGGGAGTAGCAGTTGCTTCCAAATTTATAGCCGTTGGTGCTCTCGTTCCTTGGGCTAAAGCCAAGATAGGAGCAATAGCAACTCAAGCATGGGCTAATATATCATACGGTACTAAGGGATTAGAGCTCTTAGCCAGAGGACTCTCCGCTAAGAAGGTGTTAGATAAATTATTAGCAGATGATGAAATGCGTGATCATCGGCAAGTAGGAATAGTCGATTGGAACGGAGATGTAGCTGCATGGACCGGCTCCAAGTGCTTTGAGTGGGCCGGGCATGTGATTGGGGATCATTATGTAGCATTAGGAAATATCTTAGTAGGTCCAGAAGTTGTTGAAGCCATGGCTAAAGCATTTGAGATAGCGAAAGGAGAATTAGTAGATAAGCTTTTAGCGGCACTTGAGGCGGGAGATAGGGCTGGAGGAGACAAAAGAGGCAAACAATCAGCGGCAATATTAGTGGTTAGGGAGGGAGGAGGCTATGGAGGATACACAGATAGATATGTTGACTTAAGAGTAGATGATCATCCAGAGCCAGTAAAAGAGTTAAAAAGAATCTTCCGCATCTGGGATTTAACTCTACTATCTAGGGAAGACCCTAACGATGTGGTTAAGCTTGAGGATGTTGCAGAAAAACTACAAATTGCTCTCAAAAAGTTAGGATATTATAGGGGAGAAATAACGGGTAAACTAGATAAGGAAACCATAAAAGCCCTCGAAAACTGGATGCTCATCAATAACTTCGAAAATAAAATGAGAAAAGATGGGTATATGTGGGGAAGCATCTATCGATACTTGATAGATCTAGCAGGACTATAGAAGGTATCAAGTTAATCTAAACAAAAACCGCATTGAATTCAAGCAGAGATCTAAGGGGAAAAATAAATATACTTATCATAATTAATTTTATGATAAACATGTTTATGGTAGCTTAGGATGTTTGATCGAGAAGAGGAATGGAGAATTCTGGAGAATGCTTATTACTCCGATAAGGCGGAGCTGATTATTGTATATGGTAGGCGAAGGCTTGGAAAAACCACATTAGTGAAGGAGTTTTTAAAGAAATATGGTGGGGTTTACATCTTTACTCCGAGGGGCGATATTAGTGATGTGTTAGAATTCTTCTCAGATAGTATTATTCAGCAATTAGGAGAGTTCGTTCGATTCGGCAGTTTTAAAGATTTTCTAGAGTATTTAAGAGTAAAGTCTTCTAATCAAAGGTTCTTAGTTGTTATAGATGAGTTTCAGAGATTATATGAAGCTTATAAACCATCCATATCCATGCTTCAGCATTACTGGGACTCATTCCTTAGGAATAGTAAAATAATGCTTATTCTAGTAGGCTCTGCAGTGGGCGTTATTAATCGATTAGTTCTAGCAGGTGATGCCCCGTTGTTTGGACGTAGAACGAGAGAGATAAGGATTAGAGAATTACCATATGCTATAACCCGGAGGTATTGGAAGAAATTCTCTGAAAGTGAGAAAATTGAATGTTATGGTTTCTTTGGTGGTACACCAGGTTATTTTACGCTGGTTGATGAGAATATTTCTCCTCTGGAGAATATTGAA
>JAHKLG010000013.1 GCA_029856625.1 Candidatus Njordarchaeota archaeon
ATAAGCATGTTTTTTTCTATCCTATCAAGTATCAGTAGAATTTCATTAATCCCATCTCCATTTATGTCTCCTAGAGATATTTCTAATACGTTATCTCCTAATGATATGGAGCTTTTTTTCTTTAGAGATGGAGTGTGCTTCTTTTCACTTGGTTCAAAAATATATAATGAATCATTCTTCCAATCTCCTATGATTATCTCATCTAATAAATCACCATCGATGTCTCCAGAAGAGATTATGAGGGGCTCTGCATTCCGTATTTCCTTTTTTGAAACAATTTTTTTATCACTAATTAGACAAATACCGTTAGGGAAACTAGCTACTAATAAGGGATCTGTCTCCCAGTGATAACTTCCAAATGATAATCCGTAACATTTGCTTGGAAGATTGTATGTTCGCAGTAGATGTCCTTTGGAATCCAGAGTGAGGATTTTTCTCCCCTGAGATATGATAATTTCTGGCAATGTATCATGGTTAATGTCGAAAATAGTCATTGGGATTGGATACGAATCTATATTTATGTGACGATTAAGCAGAAGTTC
This sequence comes from Candidatus Njordarchaeota archaeon, assembly GCA_029856625.1. GTDB lineage: Archaea > Asgardarchaeota > Njordarchaeia > Njordarchaeales > Njordarchaeaceae > Njordarchaeum. The sequence continues at coordinate 543 of JAHKLG010000013.1, forward strand.
GCCCTGAAAATCATACCCCTGAAGCAACCCATTACGCGTGAGTATAATAACTTCATCGATCCCGTCTCCGTTTATGTCGCTTACTTTCAAATGCGAAATCCATCCCTTGCTCTTAACACTCCATAAAAGTTCTCCATTTCTACCATCTATCAACGCTAAATAGTTATGAAACGAAGCTACTATACCTGTCTCATTATTTGAGATGTTTAGGATTTCAACGTTTTCCGCGGGAGGTTCATTGTGACTGAATTTAAATGTCCAGATACGTGAGCCAGTTGATCCGGAAACGCAGTAGATTCTCCCATCCCAAGATGAAAAAATTACTTCTGGAGAACCATCGTTGTTTGCATCAGCTATTCGTACATCTCGTACAAGATCTCCCGCTTTGACGGTCCAAATGGTGATTAATGACATCAGCATCCACCAATAATACCGCCTAGTACTATCAGAGAGCGAGGATTTTAGTAGCTTAACTAAAGCGTGATGTTACTATGGAGCAAATTTTGGAAGGAAATATATTATGTATAAATCGACAATGATACACTATTTAAGGGAATCACTTAAGGTGTAAGAAGTGAGGAAGAAAAAAGAGGAGCAACCATTACAAGATGCTATTGAGAAATTCTATGTACAGGCTAATAATGTACTTGACATGCTAGAGAAAAGGATATCTCTGTTTTATAAGAAGCTATCTCGTTTAAGAAAAGTTATAGAAGAAGCTGCTAAGAGCGGAGAAAAGGATATCTTGGTTGAAGCGCTTAGGGCTCAGAAATCCATAAATGCGCAGCTTAAGCAACATTTGGGATGGTATAGAAATATTCAGCAAATTTTATCCAAGATCGAGATGGCCCAAATGACAAGAATTTCAACAACATTGCTTGAGCGGGGGAGAGATATTCTGGAACGAATAAGTGAGCAATTATCTCCCGAGAGAGTTGAGGAAGTAATGGCTGGCTTAGAGGAAGCTGTAGCGAAAATAGAGACCTCAACAAAAATATCTGCAGAGCCTCTCAGTTTAGAGGAGCCAACTGATACAGAACTTGAGGAGGAAGCGGATAAGTTGATCGCCAAGTTTTCATTACCAAGTCCTGAGAAAGAAGAAAAAGAGAAGAGAAGGGATGAGCTGGAGAAAGAACTCCGGAAAATATTAGAAATGAGCGAATCCGAGGAATAAAGGGGATAGAGAAGTCAAGGAGAAACTCAAAATTTTATAACTACGGTTTGACGTGGAAAAAAGTATCTTGGACTAAAATATCCAAGAGGTACCTAAGAATGACCCGCACAAATAAAGTACTAGTAGTAGTGATACTGCTTTCTCTAGCTTTCGTGATGATTCATCCGTTGCGCGCTGAGGAACAAGAAAAACGAATTCCCATATTAGCAGTAATAAAAGAATCATCAAAAGATATCGTTAGTGTGGGTGAATGGTTTAAGGTAACCATTAGAATCGTAAATATTGGTAATGACACAGCATTTAATGTCACATTAAAAGACGAGTTTCTCCCCTCTTGGGCCTTCAACATAACTGGTAAAACAACAGCGCATTGGGATCTAATACCGCCAAACGCATCAGCTATAATATCATATAATATATGTGTGATCAATGGTGTCCCATCAGTTATGTCGTTAGGACGAGCTATGGTTACATATTATGACCGAAGGGGAGTTAAATACATAGCTATTTCTGACGACCCTAATATCAGGGTAGTGATTAAGCTGGGTGAAAAAATAGATTGGAATGCTGTGTGGAGAGACTTTGTTATTCAAGAAGGATTAATTATGAGCATATTAATATTGCCCTTAATAGCTATAGAATTAATAACATACAGAAGATATAAAAAAGCTGTGCAACGAAAGTAGTTTATCTATTAATGTTGTAAGGTGATCTAAATGCCAATTAAGAGGAAAAATAGAGGTAGATCTAAGGGCAAGGGGAGCAGGGGTAGGAGCGAGTATGTGTTCTGTGCTCAATGTGGTAAGAGAATTCCTGCAGATAAGGCTATAAAAAGAGTTTCTTGGGTCCCAACAGTACCTGGAAGTATAGTGAAGGAGTTGGAGAAGCAAGGGACATATGTTCCTAAAAAGAGAGTTGTGCGGTACTATTGTGTGTCCTGTGCTGTATTCCTGGGTATTGTAAAGATAAGAGCGAGAGACGAGAGAAAAGAGTTGCCCGAAGAAATGTTGCTCAGAAGATATAAAGTAAAGTAGAACTGTAGAACTAATGACTAATACACGTTTCTTCTTTCTTCTCTCTTTACCACCATGTACTCATTATTCACTCGAGCACGAATTTCTATGAAATTTTCCTCTATAACGATTGCCTTCCGGCTAATTTTTTCGACCGTTTTGTACTTTACTAAGATGTCTGAGGTTTTTCTGAAGGGGTTATCAATCTTAATTGGTATATGTCCTGATGATATTTTCCCCTCAAGGCCCAACCAAGGATCATAAGGAATCCAATTTCTTTGACTTAATATTTCACACCAGTAATGTGGATTGATTTTTTTATTCTCAATATTTAACAGCCATCCAGTCACCAATCTCACGGGAATGCCTAATTGCGCATTTAACAAAGCAAATGCTATGGCGAATGATCTTGGGCCTCCATAACCCCTTTGAAACACGAGAAAGGGGTCTTCCTCCTCTTCTTCCATAGATTTTTTGAAATTCCGATTTAGGAATTCAATAATCATATGTTGTATTTCAGAAATATCATTAGTTTTTCTCAGTATTCTTTCCGCTATCCTCCTTACTCTTCTAGTTATATATTCATAAGCCCCCTGCAAATACCTAATCTTATATGTTTTAGGAATATCCGATAGAGTCCCAAGATTTTTAGTCCCCGGAAAATATACTGAAGTTTTTCTCTTAAGCAATAAAGTAGAAGCTATAATTGTGGTCTCCCTTGCTTTTAAGGAGTGTAATCGATAATGGATAAACACATTACCATTCTTCCCATCCCTTAACCCACATAGAGGTTTTCCTTCAAGCTTTATAAGCTCTAGGTAATGCTTATTATAAGCAGGGAGAAGTATAGATATGTGAACAAGTTTAGTAAACAACTTATTATATATAGTATAAGTTCTAGAGAGAGAAATGTCATACGTCTTCTGATTATAAATCACTAAGCTGCACCCTTAAGATACTTTCGTAGCTCAGCTAATTCGGACTTATCTAGGTCTCCCTGGAAAATCTTTGCTAAAGCTGCCTCTTTAGAAATTCTTCTTGAACGCATTAGGGCACGTATTAGTTTACGCATCTTTTCAAACTGATGAAGGAGTCTTCTCACTTCAATAATACTTGTTCCAGATCCTCTTGCTATTCTTTCTAGCCTCTCATGATTCTTTAGTAACTCGGGATTATCGAGTTCCTCCTCTGTCATGCTCTTTAAGATTGCTAATTGGCGCCTAATCTGATCTTCAATAAATTTTTCTCCAATAGAATCTAATCTAAGAAACTCTTTAAAACGGCTTATGATGCTTCTTTTGCCAGCTATTGACTCGTAGTATCCCAGTAAGTCTCGTAAAGTTATTTTACCACTAGCCACGCTCTTTGAGATAGGTATTTCCTTAAGAAGCCTGGAGAAGAATTCTGGATCGGGAATTCCGAGCAGTCTTGCAACAAATCGCTGCGGTACATAAGGCTCCAGATCCTCAATTTTTTCTCCAACACCTATGAATTTTATTGGCGCACCTGTAGCAGCAGCGGCAGTCAATGCGCCACCACCACGCGCGGAGCCATCTAACTTCGTTACTATGATAGATCCTATCGGCGTAGCTTCGGCAAATGCTTTGGCTTGTTCATATGCGCGTTGTCCGATCATTCCATCAATTACGAGGATTATTTCGTCTGGTTTCAAAGCTTTTGCTAGTTCTTTCATTTCTTTGAGAAGACCTTTTTCTTCCTTGTGTCTTCCAGCCGTATCGATGAGTATAACATCTACTCGCTTAAAAGTTTCAAGAGCTTTTTTGACGATCTTGACTGGATTCTTTTCCCTCGGATCCCCATAAAACGGTACATTTACTTTTTCTGCTAGTTGTCTTAATTGATCATAAGCACCTACTCTATAAGTATCGGCACAGACAATCGCGACCCGGTAACCTCTCTTTTTAAGATAATACGCTAGTTTAGCTACTGTTGTTGTCTTTCCGCTACCTTGGAGTCCTACGAACATTAAGATATTTCTTTTCCCGAGCTTAATACTTAAAGGATAACTTTTCTCCCCCATCATTTTTACTAGTTCGTCGTAAATTACTCGCATTACAAGATTGTTTAATGGAATGCCTTCTGGAATCTCCGTCTCCATTACACGTTTCTTTACTCTGTCTCTTAACTGCATAGCGAGATCTATGTTAACATCAGCTTCTATCAATACCCGCGTTAAGTCGTCCAAGATTTCATCTAATACTTTTTCATCAATATAGGGAGCGCCACGTATTTTTGCGAACAATTTTTGTAATCCTTGACGTAAACTCTTCAGCAAAAGTATACACCTTCTTAAAACTTTCAGCCAGCATCAAAGTCTCTATATCTCGTAAACGCTTATCCTTGTGATACTTAACTTTCAACAACTACGCTTAATAAGATTAAAAACTATCATGCTCAGCATATGGTAATAGATCCAAAATCATGTAAAGTATTTATTGGACACTTTGTAGGTATGTTAATAAAAAGGTCGTGAAGTAGGAAAGCTAGCTGACTAGTGCAGGGACGGAAGAGGAATGAAAATTTGGCAATGGTTATCTCACATACCACCAGCACAGAAGAGCTTAATAATCAAGGAAGAGGACTTCGGAAAGGATCCGAGCATATCGTATATTCTCAGTTATATGGAATCATCATCGTTAAGCAGAGCGAGTGGAGTAGAGAATATTACTCGTGAACTTCTTCGGGAAATAGAAGATACAGATAAATGGGCAATTAAATCCATAGTTCACGAGGCTCTTGGTAGAATCTTTTTTGAAAAAGGACTGTATGCAGCAGCCCTCTATCAATTCGAGGAGGCCTTGAAAAATTTAAAAAAAGCTTTTAAAAAAGAAGGGAGAACAGTTGATGATGAAGCTTTAGCGAAAATATATGCGTGGATAGGATTATGCTCTCTTAAGACTAATGAGTTCAGAAAAGCTGTGGATGCTTTTTCAGAATCTATTAAAATCTTAAAGAAACGTAATCCTAATATACCAATACTAGGCGAACTACACGCCCTTTATGCTGATGCCCTATCATTTGTATCTCCTAATGAGGCTTTAGAAGAGTTCGAACTTGCTCATGAATTGCTTTTGAGGAATCCTAGTCCAATCTTCATCAGTAACGCGATGAAACTCTTCGCAGCTCTTGTCTTTAGGAAACATTTTGAGGAAGCTGCGTCTATCTTAAGTGATCTAGCTTATAAGGCATTGAGTAGCATGAAGGGAATGAACATAGGTATTTACGAGTCTTTCCAGAAAGTAATGCGTAATACATACCTTAAAGCCTTGAGAATTGTGGAGGCTGGAAGACCGATTGTAATTGAGAAATTGTTATTAGGTGCAGAGGCAATAAAAGGGCTTTATTTCCTTTTCAGATCATTTTTGAAACCAGCATTATCATTTAGAGAGATTGAAAGTATAAATACTACAATATTAGCTGCCGTGAAATTAGGGAATATTAAATTATACGAATCTCTTATGAACAAGAAAGAGTATTTGGATAGGCTGAGAGACTTTACTGGGCTTTCCTCTTTTAGGCTTAGAATGGTGAATCAAGACGCTTTTGCTCGTAATTTGGAAGCTCTTAGGACGAAATATAAAGATGTCTTAGTAATAAGCTTAACTAAGCTTCTGAAGTCTCGGGAATACTTATTTATTTCACACGCTTTCTTTCATAAAGAATTCGACCTTGTCACAAAAGTTTTCATTGATGATAGTTTTCTGGAGCTGAGACATGAAGAGCCTAATGTAATTTCTAAAGAGTTAGCACACATAATTCCCATTAGATTACTTGAACAATTTAGTAAAATAGATAAAAACTGGTTGGTAATTCTCTCTCTTGATGGATCACTTCATGAGATACCCTGGGAGCTAATACCGACGAATACGGCTAAAGAATCATTTTTAGCTCTACGTTGTCCAGTAACCCGAGTGGTTTCTCTTCAACAAATAATTACGTGGTCATTCAATTATCCTAAAAAGCATGGCAACATCGCATTAATGGAACTGCCGCCAGATCGAGATGACGAAAATAGATTAGTTAGAAGCATGCTTAGGAGGATAGGATATAGGGTCTACTCGAATATAAGAGATGGCTTTAATATGCTGACAACAGAAAGTATAGGAGTTTTATATTATGGCCGAGAGCCAATTCGTACACTTGATGATCAACCAATAATAAAACTTGGAAATCTAATTCTTATGATTCATGACATTGAGCGATTAGATCTACTCGGAAGACTAGCTATCTTAAATATTGATAATGGAGTCGAGATCGTGGAGGATAATATTGGCTATCATTCTCTACCCATAGCGTTTAATATGGCTGGTTTTGAATCAGTAATAGCAACACTAGCCGAGATAGACTATAAATCAAAATTACTCTTACCTAAGATAATTTTTGGTTTCCAAAATCCGAAGGATATTGGCTATAGACTTTATATGCTTAGGAAAATTCTCTATAATGCAGATAATCCAGTTTGGTACCGTTATGTTTTATACGGATCCCCCTTAACAGTCATCTGAGGTGTAATACGAGTTGAGCAGTAAATCTGGTGGCACACTCATTGTTCTTGAGGGAATAGATGGCAGCGGAAAATCTACCCAAGCTAAGTTACTCTACGACTGGTTGATAAAAGAAGGCTACAAAGCAGTTTTGTTAAGAGAGCCGACGAATGGTAAGTATGGACGCATATTGCGGGAGAAACTAAAGAGTGGGAAGTTGCCTCCGGATGAGGCATATCGTTTATTCTTACTTGATAGAATCGAAGATGTGCGAACAAATATAATACCTGCTTTGAAAAAAGGTTATGTTGTTGTAATCGATCGTTATTTCATATCAACAATCGCCTATCAGGGGGCAAGCGGGATACCAATAGATAAGATTATTTCTGATCACAAGAAATATGGTGTTCCAATACCTGATATTGTATTTGTACTTGATATTCCAGCAGATGAAGCGATTAATAGATTAAAGAGGCTTAAAAGGAATTTTGATTCGTTTGAAAAGAAGGATTTTTTAGAAAAAGTTAGGAAAATTTATCTCAATGTTGGTAGATATATACCAACCCTAGTAATTATAGTGGATGCAACAAGAAACGTAAAAGAAGTGCATGAATTAATTATAAACTATGTTTCGAGATTCTTATCGGGGGAGAAGGAAGAATGAGTAATGGAAAGAAGATAATTCCAGGTGCTTATGTTAAATTATCATTCGAAGCCAAAACGGAAGAGGGCGAAATTGCGGACTCTACTAAGCAAAGAATAAAGAAAAACGATGAATACGAAGAGATTGATGTACCGATTGTGGTCAAAATTGGTGAGAGGGAAGTTTTCTTCGATGATTTTCTCTTGGATCTAGAGGAAGGGAAAGAGTATGATATAAAGGTTCCTCCAGAAAAAGCTTATGGAAAAAGAGATCCAAAGAGAATAGAAACAATACCAATTAAAAAGTTGAGAAGTCTGACTGGTGAGAGAAAATTCAGTGTGGGACAAATTCTTTATGATTCGGAAGGACGCTATTATGGAAAAATAATTTATGTAGGCTCTAGAGACATAACCATTGATAGAAATCATCCATTGGCTGGCAAAAACATTTTGGTCCATCTGAAAATCCATAAAGTAGTATTGCCATCTGACCCAGCACCAGAGCGATTAAGAATGATTTTAGAGAGATATCTCGGAGAAGAATTAACTAATAAAGTTAAAATAGACTTAGGGGATCGAGAACTTGAAATAACATTTCCCACAGATATCCTAATGAGAATGAGCATAAGAGATCTTGTTAGAACAGTTTATCTACCGAGAAAAACAATGGCAGAAGAGATTTTACGGGAATTAAGCCTTGATAAGGTCAAGTTTGTGGAGGCTTTCTCATTAGTAGAAATGCCCAAGATCCAAGCATCATCAATAGCACCCTCTACTCCAGTGCCGGAGGAGGGGAAGGAGATGGGAGAGATTGCGCCTAGTGAGGAAAGAGAGAGCGAGACAGAAGAGAAGGAAGCGGTTAACGCTTGAATCCCCATCTATTCTCTACTGCTGCGCCTCGTTTAAAGTCCATCATTTCCCTAGCGCTTAGTATTGCTCGTCCGTAAGCAACTAGGTCTTTTTCTTCATTTAATACGAACACTTCATCATTAGCGCGAATGTTCTTATCTACTTCTACTATAAATTTGGAGAATACTGTTCGGCCAGCACGTACAAAGGGCTCTGCTTCTTCATTAATGATTATCATGTACCTTAACTCATCTCTGAATTTTTGCCACATTCTATATGCTAAGAGAGGATGTGGGACTAATTTAAAATGCATAGGTGTCACAGCAGCGAGAAGCCATATTTTCCCCTTATCAATGAACATTTCCTGAAGTGGATCGGAGGGAATTGGCTTGCCAAGCTTCTCTCTCTTCTCAATATGCTTTTCGATTTCTGGAATAATGACTTTTTCAATTTCCTCCTTTGTAACATCGGCTGCGAATATTTTACGAAGTCTTCCGGTGGTTGGTGAATACTCTATCTGAACCTTCTCAATGATATCTTCGGCTCCTGGACCAAATTGATATCTAAGAATGGCCTTTGCCCTAAAAAGCTCTTCTTGTTCCTGAGAAATAATCCCTACATCCTGACCACTATAAATCTCCTCTATATTAAGCCTTTCGGCCAACTTCTTAGCGTTTTCCTCTCTAGTATCATACACATAGATCTCCTTAACCCCTTTTTCACGGAGATATTCAATGAATCTCTCTGTGAAGTCAAGGGCTGAAGGGTCAATTCCAGAATACGGAGACATGTGCTGGAATAATGGATATACGTGCCTTATTTCTCTTGGAATAACATAGAAGACTGAGTTAAGTATGAGCACTTGAGCACCTATTAAAGTTGGGAGATCATTTGAACCCTCTGGAGTAGAAATAATAACTTTATCGCTCCATAGGAATATACGATCAATAATTCTCTCACGGTATCTTCGAATAACTGGTAAATAACGCTCTTCATCACGCGTAATCATGAGTCCCTTATTCTTAAAAACGGGTTCAAGTTCCTCAAAGAATTGGTATGCTTTCAAATTCCTTTTATCGAGTAGCCATTTATATGCCCGGGCAATTTCAGGATGCGAGCTAGCACGTTTAGCTACTAATTGCCAGAGAGTGCCCTCATATATTGCCTGTCTAATTCGTCTTATCTCAGCCTGAGCTACGTATAAATTATGCATGGCTAGCAAGTGTTGACGATGCATGGAGTCCATTTTCATTAATTCTTGTGGGGTATATTCAGTACATATTGGACAGTCACAGGGAAAATACCTAAGATCTCTTAAGTGATAGGTACCATAAGGCGTGAGATAACGGTTATCCTTAGCATATAAAGCATAAGCAGCACTATCGAAAGTATCAAAACCCACAAGCACAAATAATGCGAACATAGCAGGGTGACCAGCGCCGAATAGATGTACTGGATAATTTGTGGGAAGTTTCGATTTCACAACAACAGCCGATTTAATAAGCTGAACAAGCTGGTAATTCTCCATTAAAGGAACAATACTACCAACAGCGTACATTGAGAAGGGGTACCTAGTCATATTCTTAACAGAGTATTCAAGCAGACTAGGATACGGAACACCATGAATAGGCCCAACCCAAATAGTCCTAGAGTCCTCAGTCACATACCCCGCTTCATAAGCCTCCTTTGCTCTTCGAATGGTTTCATTAATGAATTTTTTCCGGTAATCGATACTTCCCTTATAGATGGGAACATCCAAAATTACACCAATATCAACACCAATCTTAGATTGAAACTCAACTATCTCAAGATTAGATATCTCCACGTCACCATAAACCATTAACTGAAAAGCACCGCTATCCGTCATGATAGCTTTATTCCAGTTAAAAGCATCATGAATACCCTTCCTAAGAACAAGCTCTCGGAGCTTCTCATCCTTATAGATGAGATAAGCATTCGTAATAAACAACTCAAAACCTAGCTTCTTTAAATCATGAATAGAGATCACGGGAAGATGCGGATTGATAACAGGAACAAAGGCTGGTGTCTCAATAATGCCGTGGGATGTATATAGCTTACCGACTCTTCCAGCGCCATCCTTTGCTACTATTTCGAAAACATGAGGCATAATGATCCACCAGAATACTCAATAAGAAGCGATAAGAAAGTGAAAGCAATGAGGATGATATATAAATTATACATTGAGTAATCGCAAATAGGGAGAATATGGCGCCCCGGGCGGGATTTGAACCCGCGTCGCGGGATTGACAGTCCCGCATGCTAACCGGGCTACACCACCGGGGCACGAATATTAATGGGAATTCAAAACGAACGTGTGTTCTAAATAGTGTTTAATTAACCCAATTAGTATCATTTTTAAAATTTTTTCTTTCATTGGGTATAGGAGGAGAGACTACTATCTGATAATGACTCCGATCTCTAAAAGGTATACTGGAGGAATTTGTAGACAAATCAGCTCATTTGACTACAAGGAGTTCCTCTGTACAAAGCCTGTCTTCCCATTGCTTTAGAAGTTTATCATTGTTGTTAGGATCACTTATCCGCGTGGAGGAGATGGAAAGATAATCCGAAAACGTTTATGAACTAATTAAATCGGGGTAAAGAAGTGGGAGATTACTATATAATCCCGGGATCTAAAAGATTTCTAGGAATTGATTAAGGCACTACGTCTAAAAATAATGTTACGAAAGGGGAGGAAATTTTTAAGAATTGTTTGAGGTATTAAGAGGTAAATTAGCTGGGGCCGTGGTCTAGTGGTAGGACGCCCGGCTCACAACCGGGAGGTCGGCGGTTCGATTCCGCCCGGCCCCACCAACTTATTAGATCATTTCAGAGATTTTTGCTCTAGCTACGTGTGTGAAATAAACTTTATAATGCTTTTGAGAGGTTATAATAATCCTTGATGTCATATGGGCCCGTAGCTCAGTCTGGACAGAGCGGCGGCCTTCTATTACTAGGCGGGTGATCAGTAGGAGAGAGCCGTAGGTCGCGGGTTCGAATCCCGCCGGGCCCGCCATTCCCTTCTCCTTACTTTCTGGTGAAGTTTCTTGGTTCGTGAGAAGATGCGTTGGGTTCTCTTTGAGGTCATAGGGGATTCTCTGGAAGAAAAGGAGCTAATTCAAAGCATAAGGAGGACTTTATTTGAATTATTCGGTACTTTCGGGGCTTCTAAGGTTTTCTTTCGGATTGTGGAGTATGATCAAAATAAAGGTTTAGGAATTCTCCGCACTAATCTGGAGGGTCTTTCTCTTCTTCGTATAGCCTTTTTCTTTTTGAGAAAGATTGGTTCCAAGAGAATCTTAATAAATGATCTCCTAGTTAGTGGTACGATTGCGGCGTTAAAGGGGAAAATGGGTAGGATTAGGACTTGGCGTGAGCGTTTATCATTTTTAAATTCAATAGCTTAATCTTTAGTTTCCATTTTTATAGAATTTCGTGGTGTTATCTTTATTTCATTAGCTTTGTATTGAGATGATTATCCTTATTATTAGTATTGGTGGTTATCGTGGGTAATGAGGTATCTCTACCAGGTTACGCTAAGTACATTATACATCTTAACATGCATGTGGAGGGGATCGTGGAGAAGCATGATATAATAGGAGCTATATTTGGGCAACTAGATGGACTGCTACCGAGCTCTATGGATCTTCAAGAATTGCAGAGAATTGGTAAAATAGATAGGATTAATGTTAAAGTCTCTCATAAAGAGGGAAAAACTTACGCTCAGATAACGATTCCCTGCAATATGACAAAGCTAGAAGTAGCGATATTAGCTGCGGCTCTTGAGACAATAGATCGAGTGGGGCCTAGTAAGGCAGAAACAAAGCTTGTTAAAATAGAAGATATTCGAAAAGTTAAGAGAGAAGCTATAGTTAGGAGAGCAGCAGAAATTCTCCGAATGTGGGATGACCTAGTAGCACCTGAAAATGCTGACATAACTCGGAGGGTTGAAGAGGAGGCTAGAAAGCATAAGCTTATCTATATAGGCCCGGAGAAGCTTCCAGCAGGGCCTGCCGTTAAGACTAGTGATGAAATAATAATTGTTGAAGGACGTGCAGACGTCATTAACCTTCTCAAGCACGGCTTTGATAATGCTATTGCGGTTGAGGGAACGAAGATTCCTCAGACAATCATAGAGCTCTCCAAGAAAAAGATAACTACAGCTTTTGTGGACGGTGATAGAAGTGGTCTTCTTATACTTAAGGAATTACTACAGGTCGCTGACATTGATTATATTGCAAGAGCTCCAAAAGGTAAGGAAGTTCAGGAATTATCACTAAAGGAAATAAAGAAAGCTCTCTCTAGGAGAATTCCAGTTAATAATATGAGAATATCAACTATAGTAGCAGTTGAAGAACTAGAAAAAATTCTAGAGAAGCCTCTGGAGGCAAAACATATTGAAATGGGGAGGGAAGAGAAGAGTGATCAAAATGAAAAAACCTTGGAAGAAAATACGGAAGAAACTCCATGAAAAACCGGATCTCCGGGTGGGCAAATCTGGAATCACTGAAGGAATCGTAGCAGAAGCGAGGCAATTACTAAAGTCTAAGGGTATTATAAAAGTTAAAGTTCTAAAAAACGTTGCAACAACGAAAAAAGAAGCAAAAGAATTAATAGAAAAACTAGCAAAAGAAGCAGACGCGGAGATTGGAAAGATAATTGGAAAAACAGCAATATTGTATCGGAAAGATCTAGGAGAATGAGATTCTAGAATATGGCGGGCCCGGCGGGATTCGAACCCGCGACCACTGGCTCCGGAGGCCAGCGCTCTATCCAGCTGAGCTACGGGCCCAACTAATGAGCCAGTTCATTAATACCTAATATTTTCATTCTATTTACCCCATTTACAGTAGGAAAAATTTTTGAATAATTCTGTATTCTTCAAAATTCTTAGATAAAGCAAATGCCGGGGTTGCCGAGCTGGTACGGCGCCGACCGCGACTTCATTAGTCGCGGGCGCATGCCTGCTAAGCCGGTGGCGATTTCGCCTCGCGGGTTCGAATCCCGCCCCCGGCACCAATTTCATCCTTCCTGTTGACTTTTCCTCTTGGAATATATTTATATCTATTTCTCCTCTCAATTGCTCAATTGTTAAAGCTCATGATTGGAGATGTGATTATTATGGCTAGGATGTATGCTCGTAAGAGAGGGAAATCTGGCTCGAAGAGGTTATATAGAGATTCTTCTCCAGAGTGGGTTATGTTATCTCCGGAGGAAATTGAGCAAAAAATCGTTGAATTAGCGAGGAAAGGCTATGGTACTGCAATGATAGGGATCATTCTTCGGGATCAATATGGTATTCCAAATGTAAGACAAATACTTGGTAAGAAAATATCCCAAGTGCTTAAGGAGCATGGTCTCTTGCCTGAGATTCCTGAGGATCTCAATAATCTTATTAAGAAAGCGGTTAGACTTAGGCGTCATTTGGCAATTCATAGAAAAGATCTACATAATAAGAGAGCTCTGCACCTCATTGAGAGCAAAATAAAGAGGCTTGTGAAATATTATAAGAGGATAGGGCGCTTACCAGAGGATTGGAATTATCAAAAGTATATCCAGACAATTGGTGGTGCATAAAATTTTATAATTATAATGTTTTTTGCTCTCCTTAGTTAATCTAAGAATAAAAATTCGAAAATTATGTTGATTTTTCTTAATTCTGAGGAGGTGTGATGATGTTGAATTACATATTCCACCTAATGAGGAGGGAACCTGTGAACGAATTTCCTGTTGAAATCGTTGAAAGGAAAGGATTGGGGCATCCTGATACTATCTGTGATGGTGTCGTAGAGAGAATAGCGATGTATTTAACAAGGTATTATACAGAGAACTTTGGTTTTCCATTGCACTTTAATGTAGATAAGGCTGTTCTTGTAGGGGGTCGTGCGAAACCAGAATTTGGTGGCGGAGAAATTCTTGAGCCTATAATTCTTCATGTCGTTGGTAGAGCGACAACGAGTGTGAAAAAAGAGACGGGTGATGAAGAGCCCGTTCCGATAGGACCTTTGGTTCTTAAAGCAGTTCATGATTATATTAATGAGAATTTCCGATATCTTGACCCTGTGCAGCATATTGTTGTTCAATATTCTATTAGACCAGGTAGTGTTGACCTCGTAAAAACTTATGAGAGAGTTAAAAAGCTCGGTGTCCCACCAGCAAATGATACCTCAATTGGAGTAGGTTTTGCTCCATTGACGGATACAGAACGAATTTGTCTGGAAGTAGAAAGGTTTCTAAATTCTCCAGAGGTAAAGAATAAATATCCCGCAGTGGGCGAGGATATCAAAGTAATGTGTGTCAGAATGAATCAGAGAATCAGAATTACGCTAGCAATGGCAACAATATCTAGGGAAGTAAATAGCATGGATGAATATTTAGCGTTGAAGGAAGAGATCCGCGATCTTGTTCTTAAAAAAGTTTCAAATATGACGGATCGAGAGGTGGAGATTCAAGTAAATACTGCAGATAATCCCGCAAATGGAATAGCATACATTACCGTAACTGGTACATCAGCAGAATCGGGCGATGATGGACAAGTTGGTAGAGGGAATAGAGTTAATGGTCTTATTACTCCTATGAGACCCATGAGTATTGAGGCTGCAGCGGGCAAGAATGCGGTAAGTCACGTTGGTAAGATCTATCAAGTAGCTGCAAAGATTGCTGCTGAGAGAATATATGAGAAAGTAGGGGGAATTAAAGAAGTCTATGTGATACTAGTGAGCACTATTGGTCAGCCGATCACGAAGCCCCAAATCATTAATATTCAATATATTCCCGAGGAAGGAATTAGTAGAAGTGACGTTGAGCAGGAAATGAGAAGTATCGTGAATGAAGTTCTTGAAGAGCTCCCAATGTTATGGAGGAAATTCATGAAAGGAGAGATAAGAGTCTATTAAAGCGGAGGATAGATCAAGTGGATGATCTCTTAAATAAACTAGCATTAGTTCATAAGAAGGTGAGAAGAAGCATAAAACCAATGACATTCAAAATTCCAACAAAATTATTTCGCGAATGCGTCATCGGAGGGACGTTTGATAGACTTCATCCAGGTCATGAAGCGCTAATCTGTACAGCGTTGAATGTGGCTGAAAAAATACACATTGGAATTATGAATGATCAAGGCGTTAAGAGATGGGGTCGTAAAAAGAATATTGATAAGATTCAAGACTTCATGACAAGAGTCGTAAATCTAGAGGTTTTTCTGGCAAAATATGGCGAAAGATCAAGGGTTAGAGTGGTAGAGATTAGTGATCCTTTTAGTTATGCTGTAAGATCTAATCAAGCAACTAATTTAGATTCAATAGTGGTATCTGAGGAGCAAATAGTACTAGAAAGAGCTCGGCAAATTAATAAAATGAGAGAAGAGAAAGGATTAGCGAAGTTAAAGATTCTAAGATACCCTCTGATACTAGATGATAGGGGAAAAGTTTTTTCATCAAGTCGTCTTAGGAGTGGCGAAAAACTACTTAATATTCATCTACCAGCATTTAAGCTAGTAAGCAAAGAAGTGATTGAAGAAGTTAGAAAGCCTAAAGGAGAGATGATATCATCTCCAAGAGAATTACCTGAGCCACCTAATATTGTGATAGCTATAGGAGATATCGTTGTTAATAATTTAATACGAGATGGATATCCTATTAGCATAGGAATAATTGATAAGAGAAGTCGGAGAGTACCATTAGCCAACTTCTATATTTATAGGGAGATTACAAAAGAGGGAGAAATCATACTTCCACCTTACCTCCCAGTCTTAAACCCCCCAGGGACAATTAGCAGAGATGCTTGGGATAAGATATACATCAGTCTCTTTCAAGAATATCCAGTCATAATAAGAGTATATGGAGAGGAGGATTTACTTGGCTTCCCGGCAACGATTTTAGCGCCGGATGGATCGCTTATTATTTATGGCCAACCCCCACCAGAAGACAAACTTGTTTATTTTTTTGTTGATGAAGAGCATCGGATTTCTGCAATTGAATTATTAATGAAGATGAGTACGGCAATTTTTTAATATAATCATTTTATTATAACAACGCGTGCTCATAACCAAAAAGGTGTGGTAAATGACACGTTAGCTAATGCCTTAGAACTTAAATTTAGTTAATCATATCGGCTATTTTTAATTTAGAGAGGTGAGAGAAATGGCAAAAAATGGCGAGAAAAAAATTAAGAGATCTTTTGATCCTAGATCAGATTTAAGATTAGCTATGGCTGTTTACGCTGTAGATGTTCTAGATTCTCTAGCGAGGGATGGAAAAATACCAGGTATAAGAAAACAAGAAGCAGTAGAACTGCTTGAGAGAATTTCTTCTTGTATAAACAAGATGAGAGAATCGACTATGTCGAAACACATGCTGTTAATAAGCAATTTATTCAGAGGGTTCAATAATCTCCTGTCAACATTTATTTCAAGACTTGGAATTAATTGGTATAGAGTAGCAAAGATGAAAGATGATTATACAGCCAAATTACTAAGATTTGCAATATTTAATTTAAGATCCCTAGGAACGAGGCTTAAAAAATATCCGGATGGGAGTCCCCTTGGAACCGTAAAGATCAGTTTTGTAAGGGTATTAGAAGCTAAGAAGCATCCTAGAGATCCGAAATATAAAATTGCTAAAGTTACTGATATGGAAATGATTTATGAAGTGATAACGGACGCTGATATTCAAGAAAAAAGTGTAGTATTGTTCGCTCATACCCCACCAATTCGGGTTAAAGGTTTTGTTTCGGAAGGGGTAATACTGAAGGATGATAATGGTAACGTAATTACTGGATCAGATGAGGATATCGGGCAATCACCAACAGAGTTGCCAGAAAGTGTAGAGAAACAAATAGGCGATATAGTTATTAAATTGTTAGAAGAAGAGTTTCTTATCTAATATCATCCCAATAGCGACTCATAATGAAATTTCACAGGAAAGGATTATTAGTTATAATAGGGTATGCAGCTGGCCGAGAGGAAAAGGATTGCTAAGTGACGTTTTGCTCCTAATCCTAGTAACTATTTCAATTCACCTTTTCCTTAAAAGCATTGATAAGGAGATTGAAAGAGGACAGAGGCTCTCATCATTTCTAGCTGTATGTTTATTGTTACCTAGCACTATTGCTTTTTATAATAATTATTCCCTCCTAGATTTGGCATTATTTCTTGTTCTTCTTTTCTTTTCATTCTCTCTTTCTCTCCTAATACTTCTTCTAAAGTTATTAGTAGCAAGAATTAATGTATCAAGAGCATCTCAAAGAATTGCACAGTATCTAACATCCGTGCTTTATAGTGAAGATTACTGGGAATTTTTTAGAAAATCTTTCCATGGTGTTGTCTTATTACTTCTTATCCCCCCATATCTCTTATGGTCATTTTATCTTTCATATTCAATCGTTATTGAGGTACTTGCAGGCACCGATTTACCAATCGATTATCATAACTATTTGAAATACTTAGTCATAATTTTCTCCGGAGCGTTAACAATATACTTCTATATGCTTGAAACAGTTAGAGTTCATTTTGAGATTAGGATTTTTCCAAAAAAATTACTAAGAACTAGAGAAGAAAGGACATTTGCCGCTTACTTCTATACAGCGTTAAGTATTTTCTTTGTAGCCATTTTCTTCCCTCAAGATGCCATAATTAAGGGTATAATAAGCTCACTAATATATGATTCCTTTGCTGCAATATTTGGTAAATCATTTGGAAAACATAAGAT
>JAHKLG010000130.1 GCA_029856625.1 Candidatus Njordarchaeota archaeon
AGAGAAAAAGGATTACCCATTTTTCCCCTACAGACGTCAGGCGTTGCGTTAAAGAGGGGCGGAAGAGTAGATATCTTCTACACGGACATAATAAAAGCGGCATTAAGTAAGGGGTTCATTCCTCTTCTTTGGGGAGATGTAGTTCTTGATCATGAGAAGGGTGCTAGTATTATAAGTGGGGATGAGATAATCCTTGAAATCTCAAAGCAAATAAGGGTCTCACGAATAATCTTTGGTACTGATGTAGATGGCGTATATAAAGATATTGAGAGAAGAGAGATTTACAGGAGGATTTCGCTGGAAAATATCGGGGAGGTTTTTGAAAGAATTTTTAAAGCATCACCCCGCGACGTAACGGGTGGAATGAAGGCTAAATTAGAAATTTGTCTTTCTTTGGCAGAAAAGGGAATTAATGTGCAGATAATTAATATCCTGAAACCAAATTATTTATTAAGAGCTCTTCGAGGAGAAGTGGTCGGAACGATTATTGAAAGCTAGCTCCACGGTGTCTTTTTGAGACATTTACCGCTCGGTAAATTGCCTTATGAAATCCTAAACGCGAGAGTTCTCTCTCGCATTGTTATAGATAATAGTGTTTTACTGCCTCCTAAAATAGGAGAAGACGGTGCTGCTCTCAAAACTTCAGATGAAATACTTATAGTTGCCTCAGATCCAATCACTGGTGCGACAGAAAAAGCGGGATGGCTATCTGTTCATGTGAATGCTAATGATATAGCAGTACATGCGGCCCGACCAAAATGGTTTTTAGCTACTATCCTATTACCCCGAGGTGCTAGCGAGGAGGATTTAGATAAAATAATGGATGGAATACTGATGGGGCTTAGAGAGGTAAAAGCTTGTCTGGTAGGTGGCCATACAGAAACGGCGACAAAAGTTAGTGAACCGATAATTGTAGGGACGATGATTGGAGAACCTATTATTAAGGGCAGATTTATAACAAGCGGCGGCGCTAAACCGGGTGATGCGATATTAGTTACAAAAGGGGCGGGGATTGAAGGATCATTAATCTTAGCTACAGATTTTAAGGAAATATTGGCGAAAAAAGTTGATCATAAAATTCTTCGTAAGGTATTGGAATTTGAAAAATTAATAAGCATTATTCCGGATGTCTCTGCTCTTCTGAGCATTGGGATTGATAATATATCGGCGATGCATGATGCAACTGAAGGGGGTGTTTTAGGAGCAATTTTTGAGCTGGCAGAGGCTTCGCAATGCGGTTTTATAGTATATGAGGATCTATTTCCAATAAGACCAGAGACTAAGGAAATATGCGAAGCTCTGGGAATTAATCCGTTAAAACTAATAAGCAGCGGAACTTTAGTAGCCACTGTGAACAAGGATGTGACAGAAGAGGCGATTAGATCTCTTAAAAAAGCGGGTATCGAATCAGCGATTGTAGGCGAAATTATTGAAGATAGGAATAAGAGAATTCTCGTTGATCGAAGAGGGAACGAAAATCAGCTGTATAAGCCACCTATAGATGAGCTATGGTTATTATATGAGAAATTAAGTATTGCTTTTGAGCGATGATTCTTAGGATTATGCTCAGATAAATTATAACAAGAACACATGATACAAATGATACACTGAAAAGGTTGTAGGATTTGACAAGGTCGGAAATGATTGATGCTTCGTGGGTCGAGGAAACTGACAATGGATTCGGTTTTGATTCTCTAATGCAAGAACACGAGAATGAATCTAAACATCATCAAGACATCACATTAAGTTCGCTCAATATTCTCAAAGGATTTTTTAAGAGAAAGTTTTATCTTTTCCTGATTTTTGAGGGAGGAACAAAGAAACTTAGTAAGGCTATTCTAGATGAGTTTAAGGATTTGATAAATGTTCTCCGAAAGCTAAAATGTCGCTTATATCTAGGATTATTGAAACATAATGAGAGAATAATCCGGCTTTTAATATTAATCACTGAATCGATTTCAATGCAGAGGGCATTAAGAAGATTAAGAAAATCGTACTATCTGCTCCAGAGTTTTGCTAATCTTTATGAAGCTGACATTAATATACTAGATAAAAATCAATTAAAGAAGATATTAGGAGTGTGGAGAGGAAGTAATTTATTAGTTTTTCCGAAGATCAAACGAAGAAGGGTTCCTACTATTAAGAATTTTAAGCTTGTCAGAAAGCGTATCATCAATTTTAACATAAACAGGTTATGGCAAATAATAGCGCAAGCCCCTGAAAATACGCTATTCTTAATATACTTCTCATATACGGAAGTTCCAGTACGGATAGGCTTCCTTCCTAGTGGAAAGAAGATTGGTAGGGAAACTCAGGAAATACGGAATTTTCTGTTTGTGACTCCAATTCTTCTGATAAAATTCTCACTACATAACATTGAAAAACAATTAAGGAGTCTGAGAGAGTTAAAGAGTAGTGTCCTCTCTATGTTTACACCCCTAACAGCCTTTCCAAGATTTGACGTTAAAGTATGCGAGAAAATTTGTTATTTCAAAGAAGTTTATAAAATATTGTCAAGAAATAGTAATTCATTCAGTTCCATAGTAGCTGAAAAAAGCATTTCTCAGTCCTATATATTCGATTTCTTTGACGAGTTAGCAAGAAATTTCTTAGAATTCTTCATCACCTATGGGGGAAGAGAAGGCATAGACTTAAATATTTCTGAAGCATTCGCTAGGGGCGACATTCACATCGGGTATCAATTAAAAAATGGGATTGAAGTGCTACCATTCTTTCTTAGTTTGGAAGATTTAAGGAGGCATATGATAATTATTGGTCCCTCTGGCCATGGGAAAACGACGCTTGCGAAGATCATAATTAAGGAGCTGAAGAAGAAATTTCCTAGAATAAAAATATGGATAATTGATTTTCATGGAGAATACACGCACCTGATAAATGAGGGTTTTAAGCTAATTTCACCTGGATCTAACATTGCTCCTCTTGCAATTAACATTTTTGACCCTCAGAAGGAAAACCCGGAAACATATGCTGTATTCTTAACGAATTTGCTAATAGAGGCCATGCGTACCACTTTAGAACCACTTTCTGCCCAGATGGAGAGATTTTTGGCCATGGCGATCTTTGAAACAATAAAATCAAAGCATGGTAATCCAATCACTTTTATTCAGAACCTATGGAACCTCTGTAACCAGCTAGCTGACAATCTACCATCAGCTGTGCAGACTTTTCATGCAATAATAAACAGAGTACGCTCTCTTTTCTCTGGTGTAATGGGTAAAGTTTTCTGGGTAAAATCCACGAACATAAATTTTCGGGAGCTACTATCGCAAGATATCATTTTAGATCTCTCAAATCTGGTGAGAAGAGGTGCTCTGAAGCGTGATTTAGCTCTGCTAACTAACGTTTTTCTTAGATATGCTATTACTGAGATACTAAATAGGTACGAAGATGATCTCTCATTAGCTCTCAGTAATGAGCTTGACTACTTCATAATCATAGAAGAGGGGAGGTATATTGTACCATGGCGTAGACGCGAAAGCGCAAATGAAACAACAACTCTTGAGGATTTTGCAGTATTAGCGAGAAAATACGGCATTGCGTTATGTACGATCAGCCAATCGCCTCATACTTTAAGCGAGGATTTGCTTGAAAACTGCGGGACTCTTTTTATAATGGGAGGAGAACCTCCAGAGATTGAGAAGATACCATTAGACGAGAATGTTTTAAGATATCTGGTTACAATGCCTCCGAGGGAAGCAATAGTGAAGTTATCAAGCTTACCAATGATTTTGCATGTTAAAATAAGGAAAGAAGCTCAGCAACCAAATATGAACTACTTCAAACTTTTACTTAACAAAGCAAGTGGTTTTACTGAGAAATTACAGAGAAATTATGAAATGATAAAGTATCCATTTGAGGGTGTAATCAGTAGCATATTAGAGGGAAAAGAGCTGGTTGAACAAAGACCGAGTTTAGAATCTAATCTAATCAAGGATACTTCAGAGATCAGAGGAATAATTAGCCAAATGACTAATAAAGAAAATATGAAAGAGATAATCTGGGAAATAAGAGATTTCCCAGAAAAGCTCTTGAATCTTCTAGATAACTTAAAAACGGGAAAAAGCGAACTTATAGAAAAATTAGTAGCAACCTTGTGCAGAATCTCTAATAATTCTCAAGAATTATCGATAGCATATCT
Organism: Candidatus Njordarchaeota archaeon; assembly: GCA_029856625.1. Lineage (GTDB taxonomy): Archaea > Asgardarchaeota > Njordarchaeia > Njordarchaeales > Njordarchaeaceae > Njordarchaeum. Next base: position 4,160 of record JAHKLG010000130.1, read on the forward strand.
AGATTATTTAGATCTCAAGAATAGAATTCGCAGCTTTGTCCCTAAAAATTAGTAAAACTTGATTTTGATAATTACTGTTTTGACAAATCATAGTTAGTCAATATTTATTATGTATCCTTTGGAAATAATTAGAAAATAGGGAGTTTTTGGAGGATAGAAGATAATCTAGATGGATGAAGCATGAGGAAAGTTGCAATAGTTGATCTTCCTCTTCATGGAGGAAAAGCGCCTGCGTGGTTAATATCACGAATGAAGAGACTAGGAAAGGCCATTATAACAGTAATCTTGA
>JAHKLG010000131.1 GCA_029856625.1 Candidatus Njordarchaeota archaeon
ATAGATTCTGGATTATTGACAACTCCCCTGATTCCCCATTCCGAGTAGATTCTTGGAATTATTATGATAGGGCATTACTTCTAATTATTAGCCTCATGGTAATGTTTTTCCAGATCAGTATAATTACTTCAACGCCTCACATTATCTTACGAATACTAAGCATTCTAGCTCTATTAATCCTTATAATTATAGTGATTATTATCTCAAGTGACATCGCGCTCATTCGCGAAGTTTTTAAGATAAAAAGAGAGAATAGTTCATCCAGAGCTTTATTAGTCATTGATTCAAAAGTCGTTGATTCTAGAAAAGTATTAGAGCTTATAAAGCTGTTTGATGAAAACATTATATCGGATTCATTTATTTATGCTATCAGGATGCGTTTTCCCTTTCTATACCCCACAACTCTCGTCTTAGAAGAAATTCTTTTCATTATTATTCTCTCAGGCATTCTCTTAACACAGCAATTCTGGAATCCCCTCTTATACCTCATGATAATTATTATTTACTATCTCTCACGCGAAATAATCATTTTTATTATTTCTGCTATTAGATATCATCTATATTTGAGAAGTTAGAGTCTACGAGGGGTTTAATTATGTCTGTAAGGCTATGGTTCTCCATGACGACAGCTTTAGCATTAACCATTGCTTTAACTAGTCTTGGAATTTTCCTTATTAGTAAATTATTAGGTGGACTATCAATACTCACCGCGGTAATAATAGCTGTAGCAATGATAATTTTCCAGTGGCTCATAGCACCCTCGATCATTAGTTTAATATATGATTTAAAGCCCGCTAGAGAAACTTCGTATGCTTGGCTCGAAGATATTGTAGCCGATGTTGCTAAGAGGAGTGGTCTTAAAAAGGTACCTAGAGTATATGTTGCATTTACTGATATAGCGAATGCATTTGCCTTCGGTAATATCTTCGTGGGTAAAAAAGTGGCTGTTACAACCGGTCTTCTTCGGATTCTTAATCCAGATGAAGTAAAAGCCGTTCTGGGTCATGAGCTTGGACATATAAAGCATCGAGATGTAGAGATAATGATGGCTCTCTCTGTATTACCAGCTATTTTCTACCTTATTGCTAGATGGGCCTATTACTCTGGATTATTTGGGGGAATTCGAAGTGGAGAAAGAGACTCTTCGGGGTTAGTATTATTAGCAATCGCTGCATTCTCTGTAGTCATGTACTACATTTTATCTCTCTTCATGCTATGGGTTAGTAGAGTTAGAGAATACTTCGCTGACCTTCACTCAGCAGATGTTGTGGAGAATGGCTCCATTAATCTTGCTAGAGCATTAGCAAAGCTTGAGCTTGCTAATAGTAAAATTATTGGGAAGATAAGGGATATTGGTACAGGACCTCTCGCATTCAAAGCCCTAATGATAAGCGATCCTGAGAGAAAAGTCTCTGCTCCACTCTATGGAAGCATTGATGAGTACATCTATTCTCTCGCTAATAAGAGAATAAGTCTTAGAGAGAGAATTGCTGAAATCCTCTCCACACACCCATTAACTCCAAAAAGAATAAGATTTCTGCTTTCAAGGAGAGGCTCTTAGAATTCCTCATCAAGGCACTTTCTATTAAATATTTTCCTTACTTTTTCACAAAAGTATTTCTTAACAATTGATAGTTTTTCCTCACATTTTTCCATATTTTCTCCAAAGCAGACTAATTCTATTGGTAGTTTACCGCCTTGACACAAACTCACAAGAGCCTTAGCATATACGCCGAATTTCTTTATAACCTCTGCCAAGATATCCGTAATCTCGGCCTCCCTAGCATTAACGTAAAACCTTATACTACATTTAACCTTCCTTCCAATAATCTTTGCTATCTCATCTAAAATTCTTGGCAAGAGAGTACGTACCTCTCTAGGAGGACCGGGGAGAATTAGCAAGAATTTCTCCTTATCCATAATAATTAATTGTGCTGGGGCTAAACCTAATGGGCTAGGGTATATTTTCGCTCCCTTTAGCCTTCTAGCCATCTGGAAAGCGCTTTTAGGCACATTCTCCCCATAAAATGATTTTATCCTCTCAACGCACTTCTGATCCACTTCTAATGGAATATTAAATGCTTTGGACACAGCATCTAATGTTAAATCATCCTCAGTAGGACCTAGGCCTCCCGTTGTTATTACTAATTGAGCTCCTCTCTTGAAAGCATCTTTAATAACAGCCCCTATTTCATCTAAATTATCACCGATAATAACTACTCTTCTCACTATAAAGCCCCGTTTAGTCAATTCCTCTATGATATAAGAAGCATTTTCTTCTCTCACTATCCCGAGTAAGACCTCGTCTCCAATAATTACTATTTCGGCTATCAAAGAAACTCTCTCCAAGAAGTATTTTTGAAATATTTTTCTTTCATATTCTCTTATCAAGAAATGGTGAAAATTTTATGCATAAATATAAGGGTGGCATAAAAGTTCTCTTCACATTACCGAATCTTATCACGTTAGTGAATCTATCCTTGGGCATATTAGCTATATACTATGCATTGAACAAGATCCTATTGTATGGATTCTTGATGATACTCCTTGCAGCACTAGTTGATTCCTTGGACGGTCTAATTGCGAGAGCTTTGCATCTAGAGTCTCCTATAGGTAAAGAATTAGATTCATTAGCAGATATGATTTCTTTTGGAGCTGCGCCTTCAATAATGTTTATACTTATTCATGAACAATTATTAGCCGTACTCGTGGCGGTAATTTACACTAGCTGTGGAGCGTTAAGACTTGCTAGATTTAATATCTATGGCTCTAAGAAATTCTTTGAAGGATTACCAATACCAGCAGCAGCCGTGTTTATTTCCTCTACAATGATTACCATAGGTGTTCCCATATATAGGATTATTCTGATTATTCTTGCGTCGGCGCTAATGATAAGCCCGATTACTTATCCGTCCATAAAGGTGCAGCGGGGTATATATGCCGTCTCTACTCTCATTATTCTAGGCTTTTTGACCATGTTATATCTAGAGGCTTTTTATCCCGTCTCTTTCGCAATGGTGTTCACGAAAGCTGTATGGATATTCTCCTTGTATTATGTAATGCTTTCGCCTCTAATATTCTGGTGGTTAAATCGCTTTTGGAGAAAATCTTAAGTAATAGCTTCAAAAAACCTTATCAGTTTGCCAAAGAGAGGTGCTAACGCTTTCTTATTAACCCGATAACCCCCTTCTATTTCCTTAACCACTCCATAGTCACTAGCTTTTTCAAGCCACCTTTTTAGCACGACTCTAAAACCCTTATCGGCTAGCCAGCTATTGGTTTCTATGTTTATAACCTCTTGACAAAAAATATCCCTAATCCTCTCTCCCATCATTGTGAAGAGAGACAGGAAACTATTAACGAAATTTAGAGCCTCCTCAATGCTCAAAAACGGTTCTACCTGGACCACCTCTCTATATTGTGTTATAATGCATAGAATCTCTAATACCCGAGATTTTATCCTAGGTATGCCAGATCTCTTTATTGAGAAGCTTAAAAAACCTTTAGGATCAAAAGTCCTCTCAATAACACCCAATTCTTCGCCTATTCGTATCCACTTCCTGACCATTGCAATTGGAGTACCAGTTCTTACGCTTAATTCTCTTGCCGTGAATCTCTTAATACCCCAAGCTTCTAAGAAAATACCTCCATAACCCGTGAAAAATATATTGACAAGCTCCAAGTATTCGATCATATTCCTTTTCAGGCGCTTTTTTAACCAGAACTTACCTAAAGAGCGAGAGATACGCCTTAACTTCTCCTTAGTATCAGGATCGATTCCAAGAGCTTTCTCCTTAATCAATTTAATAGAAACATCATTACTCATATAACCTCCCACTGAGACAGATAAAACAAACCCTATGCCTTCAACATAATCAAATTTTTTAAAATTAAATACTACATAAAACGCTAAAACCAATCATTATACGATTCCTCTGCATCTTCTCATAATCTTTTTCGAATTTCCTAATATTAACGCTTACCTATAATCTTACGATCATGAGTATCTAGAGTATCAAAATTTCTTCATATTTGGCTAAGGAAATTAGGATAATTAAAATAGATAGGAAATAAAAAGTTTTTATCAAAAGGAAGGCTGTTTATTGATTTTGGATGATGAAGAATTTAACAGATCCATGATGAAGAAAGAGTCACGGTCTGACCCTTTTAATGCTTCTTTCCTCCTAATTGAGGAAATGAGCTACGTATTTCTTTTATAAATTCTGCAGAAAATGGTTTTTTACCCATCATTATTCGTGATGATTCCAGTATTGATTCTGGTTTCGTCAATTGCCTCGCTTTCTTGGATTATTGTTTCTCTTTTAACGATGATCCTAGGCATATCATTAAACAGCTTAACATCGAC